>NZ_JBFTZW010000045.1:0-25200 GCF_056406555.1 Arthrobacter sp. P1_B4 | reverse complement strand
CCCTTGGGCAGCCCGAACGACGCCAGATGACCCGGCAACCGCCGAGGTCGAATAAGTCAGCGTGGGCGCCCTTGGAATCACGCCGGGCCAGCCAACCAAACCGCCACCCCACAGACACGTCAGAACGCCCGGCCAAACATGCGGCGCGCACTGTCATGCCCGGAGCATGCACTTGACACGACCTATAGCCAGCTAGACTGAAGAGGTAGAAATGGATGCCCGGTCGTTGATTTCCATGATTTTCGAATTCAACAAGCCCGCCCCTACGCGATCTTGAGATACACCCGCTGGTCCCCAGTGCCAGCATTTAGATAGCCCGCGATCGGCTTCCACTGGAATTGCTTGCGCGCCTGAGCGTGCTCCGGAACGGCCACCACGGCCGCCCCCGTTGAGCAAGCAGCGCAGCCCAAAATGAATAAGGAAACTCCCCTGTGAGTGAATTGCACACGCACCAGCTTCTGACCGATGAGTCCGGCACGGAGACCATCGAGCCCGAAGAGACCATCATCTCGGACGAAAAGCCGCACGAGATTGCCGAGAAGACCTTTGCCGACTTCAATGTCCGCGCGGACATCGTGGAGTCCCTGGCCGACGCCGGCATCACCCACCCCTTCCCGATCCAGGCCATGACCCTGCCGGTCGCACTGGCAGGGCATGACATCATCGGCCAGGCCAAGACCGGTACTGGCAAGACGCTCGGCTTCGGCATCCCGGCGCTGCAGCGCGTCGTCGGCCGCGACGACGCCGGCTTCGACAAACTGGCCGTTCCCGGCGCCCCGCAGGCCCTGGTGATCGTCCCCACCCGCGAGCTCGCCGTCCAGGTAGCCAAGGACCTCGAAAACGCCGCAAAGAAGCGCAACGCCCGCATCGCCACCATCTATGGTGGCCGCGCTTACGAGCCGCAGGTCGAGGCGCTGCAGAACGGCGTCGAGGTTGTCGTCGGCACGCCCGGCCGCCTGATCGACCTCTTCAAGCAGAAGCACCTGAGCCTGAAGAACGTCAAGATCGTCATCCTCGACGAAGCCGACGAGATGCTGGACCTCGGGTTCCTGCCGGACGTCGAGACCCTGATCGCCGGCACGCCCGCGGTCCGCCAGACGCTCCTGTTCTCCGCCACCATGCCCGGCCCGGTCATCGCCATGGCCCGCCGCTACATGACCCAGCCGACCCACATCCGCGCCGCGGACCCGGACGACGAGGGCCTGACCAAGCGCGACATCCGCCAGCTGATCTACCGTGCCCACAGCATGGACAAGGTGGAAGTGGTAGCCCGCATCCTGCAGGCCCGCGGACGCGGCCGGACCATCATCTTCACCAAGACCAAGCGCACCGCCGCGAAGGTGGCCGAGGAACTGGTGGACCGCGGTTTTGCTGCGGCCGCCATCCACGGTGACCTCGGCCAGGGCGCCCGCGAACAGGCGCTCCGCGCCTTCCGCAACAACAAGGTGGACGTCCTCGTTGCCACCGACGTCGCCGCCCGCGGCATCGACGTCGACGACGTCACCCACGTGATCAACTACCAGTGCGTCGAAGACGAGAAGATCTACCTGCACCGCGTCGGCCGCACCGGCCGTGCCGGCAACAAGGGCACCGCCGTGACCTTTGTTGACTGGGACGACATGCCGCGCTGGGGGCTCATCAACAAGGCCCTCGGCCTGAGCTACCCCGAGCCCGTGGAAACTTACTCGTCCTCGCCCCACCTGTTCGAGGAACTCGACATCCCCGCAGGCACCAAGGGCCGGCTGCCGCGCGACAAGCGTGTGCTGGCCGGTGTCGACGCGGAGGTCCTCGAAGACCTCGGCGAGACCGGCAAGAAGAACTCGCGCACCAGCGCAAAGGACAGCGGAAGGGACGGCGCAAAGGACGGCAGCCGCACGAGCAGCCGTGACGGCGCCCGTGAAGGCAGCCGCACGAGCAGCCGTGACGGCGCCCGCGAGGGCAGCCGCACCGGCGGACGTGACTCGCGCCGCAGCGGCACCGAAGCCGGCGGACGCTCCGGCGACCGCCGTCGCCGTCCCGCCGAGGCCGATGCCGCCACGGCGTCCACCGCGAACGGACAGGGACCGGAAGCTGCTGCCGCCGCTCCGGCGAAGGCCCCCACCGAGGTGGACCGGGCGACCCGAGCCCGGCGCCGGACCCGCACCCGCCGCCGCAACGGCGAGGTAGTGGCCGGCGGCGACGCACAGCCGAGCGGCGCCGAGGCCTAATCCCCTCCATGACTGACACCGTCTGGGCGCCGGACGGCAGCAACCTGGTGGTTCACGCGGACAACGCGGAATACCTCCCCACGCTGCCGGACGGCGCCTTCACACTGATTTACGTGGACCCGCCCTTCAACACCGGCCGGGTCCAGCGGCGCCAGGAAACCAGGATGGTGCTCAACGCCGGCGGCGAGGGTGACCGCGTCGGGTTCAAGGGCCGGTCCTACGACACCATCAAGGGCGCGCTGCACAAGTACGACGACGCGTTCAGCGACTACTGGTCCTTCCTCGAGCCCCGGCTCGTGGAGGCCTGGCGGCTCCTGGCCGACGACGGCACCCTGTACCTGCACCTGGACTACCGAGAGGTGCACTACGCAAAGGTCATGCTGGACGCGATCTTCGGCCGCGAATGCTTCCTGAACGAGATCATCTGGGCGTACGACTACGGTGCACGGGCCAAGTACCGCTGGCCCACCAAGCACGACAACATCCTCGTCTACGTCAAGAACCCGGCGAAGTACCACTTCGACAGTGCCGAGGTGGACCGTGAGCCCTACATGGCGCCCGGACTGGTGACCCCCGCCAAGCGCGAGCTCGGCAAGTTGCCCACGGACGTGTGGTGGCACACGATCGTTTCGCCGACCGGCAAGGAGAAAACCGGCTACCCGACGCAGAAGCCGGAGGGGCTGATCCGCCGCGTGGTTGCGGCCTCGAGCCGACCGGGCGACTGGTGCCTGGACTTCTTCGCAGGTTCCGGCACGCTCGGGTCCGTGGCCGCGAAACTCGACCGCAGGTTCGTGTGCGTGGACCAGAACCAGCCGGCCATCGACGTCATGGCCAAGCGCCTGGCCGCGCAGGCGCAGTTCACGTCTTTCCCGACGGTCTGACCCGCCGCCCTCACCGCGCCCCGCCGTTCCCGGGGCCGGGGCGGCTTTTCAGCGCACCACGTGCGAGCCTGTGCCCAGTTCCTCGATCCGGGCAAAGACTTCTGCGGAGGTCAGGTTCTCGCCCAGCAGGTTCGGCTTTCCTGCGCCGTGGTAATCGGAGGACCCTGTGACCAGCAGGCCATAGCGTTCGGCGATGCGGCGCAGGAACGTCCGGCCCTCCTCGGGGTTGTCCCGGTGGTAGATTTCCAGGCCTGCCAGACCGGCGTCGATCATCTCCCGGTAGGTCCCCTCCCCCACGATCCGGCCGCGGGCGGATGCCACGGGGTGGGCGAACACCGGGACGCCCCCGGCTGCACGGACCAGTTCGACGGCGAGCGCCGGCTCCGGCGCATAGTGCTGGACCCAGTAGCGCGAGCGTGCTGTGAGGATGGAACCAAAAGCCTCGGCCCGGTCTTCCACCACACCTGCCGCGACGAGTGCATCGGCGATGTGCGGGCGGCCCAGGGTGGCCCCCGGCGCGACGTGGTGAATCACGTCGTCCCATGTCAGCGGGTAGTCCTCCGACAAAAGGGTGACCATCTTCTGCGCCCTCGTGTGCCGGGCGTCCTTGGACTTGGTGATTTCCTCAAGCAGTCCGGGATGCGCGGGGTCGTGGAGGTAGCTGAGCAGGTGGACGCTGATGCCTTCCGCGGTGCGGCAGGAGATCTCCATCCCCGGGACCAGCGCGACCCCGGCTTTCCGGGCGGCGACGGCGGCCTCCGCCCACCCGGCAGTGGAATCGTGATCGGTCAGGGCGATGACGTCGAGGCCCGCGGCGGCGGCGGACTCCATGACGCCGGCCGGCGCCTGGGTGCCGTCGGAAACGTTGGAGTGCGCATGCAGGTCGATCCTCACCTCACCAGCCTAGTAGATGGCAGGATCCAAAGCCTCGGCCCCGTCGTGCCGGGGCCCTGCAGCGGCCCTGCAGCGCGAGCGCGCCGTTGGCCTAAGCCGCGGCGCTGGTGAGACTATGGGACGGTGAACGATGCAGATAACACCCTAGTCTCCGCTTCCCAGCCCCTCGAAGAGCGCGTCAACAACCGCTCGCAGCGGCCCAGCTCCGACGCCTTCAAGGCCTTCATGGCCAGCAACTGGGCGCCGGCCTCGCAACAGCTCCCCGAGCGGGACGCCGTCGCGGGCCACGCCGCAGGCCGGCGCCGCTCCATCTCAGGCCAGTTCAAAGGTGAACGCCTGGTCATCCCCGCCGGTCCGCTGAAGGTCCGCTCGAACGACTGCGACTACCGCTTCCGGCCGCACTCCGCCTTCGCGCACCTCACCGGCCTCGGCCTGGACCACGAACCTGATGCGGTTCTGATCCTGGAACCGGTCGCGGAGGGCACCGGCGACGACGGCGGAAACCACCACGCCACGCTGTACTTCCGCCCGTTGGCCGGCCGCGACACCGAGCAGTTCTACGCCGATTCCCGCTCCGGGGAGTTCTGGATCGGCGCACGCCCGACCCTGGCCGAGTTCAAGGTCAAGCTGGGACTCGACACGGCCGACATCGCCGAACTCGAACTCGCCATCACCAAGAATGTCGGCGCGCCGGAAATCGGCGGAATCTCCATCAGGCTGGTCCGCAAGGTTGACGAGAACATTGATGCGCTCGTCGACACTGCCCGCTACAACACGGCCAAGGACCCCGACAACCTCGACCTGAGCGTGCTCGACGCCCTGGATGAGAAACTCACAGAGGCCCTCTCGGAACTGCGCCTGCTCAAGGACGAGTGGGAAATCGAACAGATGAAGATCGCCGTCGCCGCCACCGTGGCCGGCTTCACCGAGGTGGTCAAGGCGATCCCGCGGGCGCTGACCCACCACCGCGGCGAGCGCGTCGTGGAAGGGGCGTTCTTCGCCCGGGCCCGCGAGGAAGGCAACGAGCTCGGCTACGACACCATCGCCGCCTCCGGCAACAACGCCACCGTGCTGCACTGGACCCGGAACACCGGCAAGATCAACGCGGGCGAACTGCTGCTGCTGGATGCCGGAGTCGAGGCCGATTCCCTCTACACCGCGGACATCACCCGTACCCTGCCGGCCAACGGCAAGTTCTCCGAGGTCCAGCGCAAGGTCTACGAGGCAGTGCTCGACGCCGCCGACGCCGGCTTGGCCGCCGCCCAGCCGGGCACGAAGTTCCGGGACATCCACACGGCAGCCACCACGGTGCTGGCCGAGCGGCTCGCCGAATGGGGCCTCCTGCCCGTCTCCGTCGAGGAAGCCGTGAGCACCGAGGGCCAGCAGCACCGCCGGTGGATGCCGCACGGCACCAGCCATCACCTCGGCCTCGACGTCCACGACTGTGCCCAGGCGAAGCGTGAACTCTACCTCGACGGCGTGCTCACGCCCGGCATGGTGTTCACGATCGAACCCGGCCTGTACTTCAAGAGCGAGGACATCGGCATCCCCGAGGAATACCGCGGCATCGGCGTCCGGATCGAGGACGACATCCTCATGACGGCGGACGGCCCGGTCAACCTCAGCGCCGCACTGCCGCGCAAGGCCGACGACGTCGAGTCCTGGATGGCGGGCATCTACCTGGAAGTGGACGGCCAGACTCCGTAGGTCAGTCAGGCAGTAAACAGCAAGAAAAGCAGCAAAAAAGGGAGGGTCCCGGATGTCCGGGACCCTCCCTTTTTGCTGCCTGTTTTTGCCTGGCCTCCGTGTTGCCCGGTTTAGTGCTGCTGGCCGTCCTGGCCTGCCGCGGGCTTCTCGCTGTCCGTGACCCTGACCCCGTACTGCGGGCGGCCGTCCGGGAGATCCGGATAGCTCACCCCGGAAACCCGGCCGGCCGGGCGGGCCGCCGCCTCCTCAGCCGCGGCCGGTGCCGTCGGAGCGGGGCCCGCGGGGCCCTCCTGCTGGGGTGCACCGCCCTGGTACTGTCCGGCCGGGTCTGCGCCGGTCTCCGGCGTTCTCTGGCCGTACGGGTCGTTCCAGCCCGCGGGGCGCTGCGGCGCATGGGTCTGCTGTCCCGGCTGCTGTGGGCCGGGCTGCTGCGGTGCCTGATGACGGTAGTCCTGCTGAGCGAAACCGCCGGCCGCGGCACCGGACGCGTCATGCGCCGTCATAGGCAACTGGTGGAGCAGGCGCCGCGCTTCGCCGGCGGCCTCGAAGGAGACCACGACGTCGTAATTGGTCGCCACCACCTGGCTGGTTGAGGTGAAGTCACGCTTGCCGCGCTGCATGGCGTACGTGACGATGCCAAACAGCATGAAGAACGCGGCACCCATCAGCACTGACGTCACAATCGAGAAATAACCGGGGGTTGTGGAGAAGAAGGACAGCATGACGCCGACGAACAGGCCGAACCACATGCCGCTGAGGGCGCCGGAGAGTGCGACGCGGGGGTAGGTAAGCCGGCCGGTCACCCGCTCGACCATCTTCAGGTCATTGCCCACGATCGACACCATCTGCACGGGGAACTGCTGGTCAGCCAGGTAGTCCACCGCCTTCTGGGCATCCAGGTAGGAGTTGTAGGAACCGACAACGTCGCCTCTCGGGACGGTGCGTGCCTCGTCCGAGCCGTTGGGGGCACCGGCCCTGGGAGCACCAAAAATGTTTGACATATGCCCATTCTCACCCATCGGGCTGGTGTGCGGCTGGAAATTCAGCTAAAAGAGAGCAGACTCGGTAGCCTGTAGGGGTGAGCACGAATCTTTCGCGAGTGTTTGTCGCGCGCCTCCTCGGACTGGACGTCTTCGACCCATTGGGCGACCGTCTGGGTCGGCTGCGCGACGTCGTGGTGCTCTCCCGCGGAACGAGGGGCGCCCCGCACGTGGTGGGCATCGTCGTCGAGGTCCCCGGCAAGAAGCGCGTCTTCGTGCCGATGACCCGGATTACGTCCATAGACCAGACCCAGGTCATCTGCACGGGCCTGGTCAATCTTCGCCGTTTCGAACAGCGCGGCGCGGAAACCCTCGTGGTGGCCGAAATGTTCGACCGCCGGGTGACGCTTGCGGACGGCAGCGGCGACGCGACCATCGAGGACATCGCCATGGACCGGCACCGCTCCGGCGACTGGTTCGTCAGCAAGCTCTTCGTCCGCCGCGGCCACTCCCTCTCGCCCCTGAGCCGGCTGCGCCGCAATGAAACCCTCATCATCGACTGGGCCGATGCCCGGCAAGGCGCCAAGACCGAGCCCCAGGCCGCCACCCAGTTCGTGGCCACGCACGAGGACCTCAAGCCCGCCGACTTCGCCGAGGCCCTGCAGGAAATGAGCGACAAGCGCCGCTTCGAGGTTGCGAGCGAACTCCAGGACGAACGGCTCGCGGACGTCCTGCAGGAGATGCGCGAAGGTGATCAGGTGGAGATCCTCTCCGCCCTGGACGTCAACCGTGCCGCCGACGTCCTCGAAGAGATGGATCCGGACGACGCCGCCGACCTCCTCGCCGAACTCCCCAGCGCCCAGGCTGAAGAACTCCTGCAGTTGATGGAACCCGAAGGCGCCGAAGACGTCCGCCGCCTGCTCGAATACGACGAGGACACCGCCGGCGGGCTCATGACGCCCGTGCCGGTGATCCTTCCCCCGGAAGCAACCGTCGCCGAGGCACTCGCGCACGTGCGCCGCGAGGAACTCTCCCCCGCCCTGGCGTCGTCGATCTTCGTCGCCCGGCCCCCGTTGGAGACGCCGACGGGACGATTCCTCGGCGTCGTCCATATCCAGCAGCTCCTGCGCTTTCCGCCGCCGGAGCCGCTGGGCAATCTGGTGGACAAGAGCCTGGAGCCGGTCTCCGACCAGGCCCACATCAGCGAGGTCGCCCGCGCGCTGGCAACGTACAACCTCAACTCGCTTCCAGTTGTCAACGATGACGGACGGCTTGTGGGGGCGGTGACTGTTGACGACGTGCTTGATCATCTGTTGCCGGACGACTGGCGCGCCCACGAGGACGATGCCCCGATAAGAAAGCTTGGAGGCCGCATTGGCTGATCCCACAGCACCACGGACCTCCAATGTCCGCCCTGGCGGCAGGACCACCGGCGGTCTCGACACGCCCCTGAGCGGCCGGCAGCGTATCCTGCCCAACTTCCGTCCCGACCCGGACGCCTTCGGCCATGCCACGGAAGGCTTCGCCCGTTTCATGGGAACCCCCGCGTTCCTGATGTACATGACGGTGTTCTGCTTGTTCTGGCTGGGCTGGAACACGTGGGCGCCGGAGGAATGGCAGTTCGATTCACGGGCGCTGGGCTTCACGCTGCTGACCCTCATGCTGTCCCTGCAGGCCTCCTACGCCGCGCCCCTGCTGCTGCTGGCCCAGAACCGCCAGGACGACCGCGACAAGGTCTCGCTGCAGCAGGACCGCCAGCGGGCCGAGCGCAATCTCTCCGACACTGAATACCTGACCCGGGAACTTGCGTCCCTGCGCATCGCGCTGCGCGAGGTCGCCACCCGCGATTACGTCCGCGCCGAGCTCCGCAGCCTGCTGGAGGACATGCTGGAGGCCCAGGAGGAACTGCGCACCCACGATCCTTCCGCCGGCGCCCACGAGACCCCGCGGGAAAAGGTCAAGGAGAAGATGAAGGAGCGGCGCGACAAGCAGCGCAGCCCCCGGACCCAGCAAATCCCCCGGGTAAAAGCCGGCGGCAAGCGCGATGACCCGGCCAAGGACCGTGTGCAGGACTCTTCACGGGACCCGACAGGGAACCCTTCGGGGAAACTGCCGAACCCGTCGGCGAACCACTCCGAGGCCGCGGCCGATCCCACCCGCCAGCCCGCACACCGCACCATCCCCGAAAGCTGAGCATCGCCCGCATGAGCACCCCGCTGGAACAGGCAGTGCACGGCGCACTTGCCACCGTGATCGACCCTGAGCTCCGCCGCCCCATCACCGAGCTCGGCATGGTGGAGTCCGTTGAGATCGGCGACGGCGGCCGCGTGCGGATCGCGGTGCTGCTGACCATCGCGGGCTGCCCGCTGCGCGGCACCATCACGGCGGACACCGAGGCTGCCTTGTCCGCCGTCCCGGGCGTCACCGGCGTGGACGTGGACCTTAAAGTGATGACACAGGTCCAGCGCGACGCCCTCAAGGAGCAGTTGCGGGGCGCCGGCGCCCAGCGCGGCATCCCGTTCAACGCGCCGGGCTCGCTGACCAAGGTGTACGCCGTCGCGAGCGGCAAGGGCGGCGTGGGCAAGTCCTCCGTCACGGTCAACCTGGCGTGCGCCCTGGCCGCCCAGGGGCTCCGTGTGGGGATCGTGGACGCGGATGTGTACGGTTTCTCCGTTCCGGCGCTGATGGGCATCACACAGGCCCCCACGCGGGTGGACGACATGATCCTGCCGCCCGTGGCCTACGGGGTCAAGGTCATCTCCATCGGCATGTTCGTCACCGGGAACCAGCCCGTGGCATGGCGGGGCCCGATGCTGCACCGGGCGCTCGAGCAGTTCCTCACCGACGTCTACTTCGGCGACCTCGACGCCCTCTTCCTGGACCTGCCCCCCGGCACAGGCGACATCGCGATCTCCGTCGCCCAGCTGCTGCCCAAGGCGCAGATCCTCGTCGTGACCACCCCGCAGGCGGCCGCCGCGGATGTTGCCGAGCGGGCGGGTGCGATCGCCACCCAGACGGGCCAGACCGTGGCCGGCGTCGTGGAAAACATGTCCTACCTTGAAATGCCCGACGGCGGCAGGATGGAACTGTTCGGCAGCGGCGGCGGCGCCGTGCTCGCCGAGCGCCTCTCGGCCACCGTGGGTGAGGACGTGCCGCTGCTGGGCCAGATTCCGCTCGAAGTCCTCCTGCGTGAGGGTGGGGATTCCGGAGTGCCGCTGGTGCTGGGCCGTCCGGAGACGCCTGCGGCCGTGGCCTTGGCGGGGATCGCCGGCAGGCTGGCGTCGGTTCCCCGCGGCCTCAAGGGCATGCCGCTGGGTCTGCAGCCCCGCTGACAGGGCCCCGTGCCGGCGGATGCCGACACGGAAGCCCGCTGACAAGGCCCGGCCGCATCCCTGCGAAGGCACTGCGGCAGGTCCGCCGCGGGAAGTCCTAGGTCGCCTCTGAGTCGAAGGGTGCCGGTTCGCCCTCGGGCAGCCGCTCAAGCACCCGCTCGGGGCGGTGCACGGCGACGGCAGTCGCGGCAGCGGCCGCGGAGACCGTTGCGGGTGCCCCGGCGCTCATCGGCTTGGTGTCATCGTCAAGGAGCGCTTCCTTGATGATGCGGCGGGGATCGTACTGCCGCGGATCGTACTTCTTCCAGTCGACCTCATCGATGTCGATGCCGACTTCTTCCTTGATCTGTTCCCGCGCACCGGACGCCATCCGGCGCACTTCCTTGACAATGTTGGCAAGTTTCTGGGTGTATTCGGGCAGCCTGCTGGGACCAATCACCAGAAGGCCGATGATCAGCAGAAGTAAGAACTCCGGTCCATTGATTCCAAGCACTTTAGGAAGGTTACCCTCTCGCTCGGGCTGGCGACGATTCCGCGAAGTCCGTATGCCGGCCATGTCCGGCCCGTCCCTGCCTCACGGTGCCAGGTGCTCCAGGATTCTGCTCAATCCACGCTCGATCCGTTCCGGAATTCCGTTGTGCGAGGCCGGCACGGGAGCGCCACTGCTGACCCGGCTCAGAGCGGCAACGCCGTCGTCCGCCTGCTCGGCCGGCAGGTCCGAAATGTACGTGTATGTCGCCGCCGAGGTCTGGTAGATGGCCCGGTAGGGCGGGGCGGGGTTTACCCAAAGAAAGCCATTCCCGGGTTCGGGGGCGGCCGACGGCGTGCCGGCCTTGGCCGGGATGAAGCCGTCTGCCACGGCGGTGTGTCCGGTCAGCACGTTGATGGGCGAAACTTCGGCCCGTGCCGGTGCGGGGGGCGCCGCGGGCGCCCGCGTCGAGGCATGCTGCTCAAGGACCGTGGCGAAGTGCCGGCCATCCGTGAGGCGAAGTTCCAGGACCTCGTCCCCGGAGATGACGCCGGCACGGGCCCAGATGAGGTGGAATCCGAGCTCGTGCAGCTCCGGACATGTCCATCCTTGCGAGCGGAACGCGGCAAGCTCGCCGGTGTTCAGCGTCCCGGCAGGGGTGAAGTCGGGCTCGCCGCCGAGGCCGAACGCGACACGGGGCCCGGTTCCCTCAGCGCCGGGGACGCCGGATCCGCTGGCGTCGAACAGCTCCGTTGCACCGAGCGGCTCACCGCTGGCGGGCAGCCCGGGGGCATCCGGGTGGGCGAGGGTGGCAGTCTCTGCGCCCTCGGCGGGGACCGCGTCGTCGCCGCCCATGACGTACGCGGTGCCGGTCATGAGGGCCAAGGCGGCGACGGCTCCGCCGACGGCAAGCACCGGCAGGCGCGGGCCGCGGCGGCGGGCGCGGTGTGGACCCGCGGCGGCGGCGTGACCGGCGACCGGTGCCGCGGTCCCTGGCCGACCCGGCAGGGGGTGTCCCGGCGGTAACCGGTCTGAGGGCCACGGACGATGGCCGGCCCCGGCGGCGTCCGCCGCGCCCGGCCGTTCCGCTGCGTCCAATACTTCCGCTGCGCCGGCCGGGTCGGGGCGTTCCGCCATGGCCCGTTCCGGCGCTGAAGGTGCCGCAGGTGTAGGAGCTGTAGCTGCTGGCGCCGTAGCTGCCGGGGCTGTTTGTTCCCGCTCCGCTTCGGCGGTCCGTTCCGCCGCCGCCCGTTCCGCGGCCAGCTGACCGGTCCGTGCCAGGAGCCGTGCAGTCAGGTCCTCACTGGCCTCGGGCACGGCGGCGCCGCGGAGCTTCTCGAGGTACTGGCGTTCGCGCTGTTGCCGGGCGCGGCATTCGGCACATGCTTCCACGTGGTCGTGGCGGCCGGCGGCCCATTTCCGGGTAGCCCCGGGCCCGCACCAGAACTTGCAGCCTGGTGCTCCCAGTAAACGTCTCAGCAGACCCATTGACCGGTTCAGAGGAGGCCGGCGATGCGCGGCATCTTGAGCCGCGGCTTGAGGGACTGCTTGGCCGGCTGCGCCGGGCGCGGGTCGCGGTGCGCGAGCTTTTCACGGAGTATTGTCCGGCCGCGGTGAATCCGGGACCGGACGGTCCCGAGTTTGATGTCCAGCGCGGCGGCGACTTCGTCGTAGGAGAGCCCTTCGAGGTCGCACAGCACGACGGCGGCGCGGAAGTCGGGCGGAAGTTCCTCGAGCGCTGCCTGGACATCGACGTCGAGGTTGTTGAATTCGAAGCTTTGCTCCGGCCCGGGCTCCCGGCCCGGCAGCCGCGACTCGGCGTCGTCGGCCAAAGCGTCAAAGCGGATCCGGCTCTTGCGACGGGCCTGGTCCAGGAACAGGTTGGTGGTGATCCGGTGCAGCCAGCCATCGAGCGTGCCGGGCTTGAAGTTCTCGAGTGAACGGAACACCCGGACGAACACCTCCTGGGTGAGATCCTCGGCGTCGTACTTGTTTCCGGTCAGCCGGTACGCAAGGCGGTAGACCTTGGCGGAGTGGTTCGTCACCACTTCCTCCCAGGTCGGCCGGACCCATTCGGCTTCCGCCGCGGTCCGGGACTGGCCGGTTGAATCTGTTGCCTCAGTTGCCGGGACAGGTGCCAGAATCGACATCGTCCACTCCCCTCGTGGATGGTACCTACGCCTGAATTGTGCCTGCTTGCACAGGTTCCTGCACCATTCATTCGACGCCGATCACCACGCGGATGAGCGGACACCCATCATTTCAAAATAAGCTGGGAATTTCCTGATCCACCGCGGTCTTCCGCCGAAGGCAGAACGACCCGCTCCGGCCGGGGCCACGGTGCTGCCGCCTCCGCGTCCCGTCCCGCCGGACACAGTACGCTGTAGGGAACACTCCCCTGCCGCCCAGAAAGCGATATCCCATGAGCGCCGATAAGTCCACGAGCTGGTCCTATGCAGAAGATCTGCCTGCCGAGGATGAGGTCCTGTTGCACGCGCGCGAACGGTCCTTCGAGCTTGGCGTGACCCCGATCGGGCCCGGCGTGGGCGCCGTGCTGACGGTGCTGGCGGCGGCGTCCAAGGCACAGACCGCCGTGGAGATCGGCACCGGCGCGGGCGTGTCCGGCGTGTGCATCCTGCGCGGGCTGGGTCCGCAGGCTGTCCTGACCACTATCGACGTCGACGTCGAACACCTCAAGGCAGCGCGCGAAGCGTTCCAGGAGGCCGGCAGCCCCGCCAACCGCACCCGCACCATTTCTGGCCGGGCCGGGGATGTCCTGCCGCGGCTTACGGACGGCGCCTATGATCTCGTCTTCATTGACGCGGACAAACCGAACTACCCCAGCTACGTCGAACAGGCCGTGCGGCTGCTCAAATCCGGCGGGCTGCTGATCGTCAATGATGCCCTCGACAAGGACCGGGTCGCGAACCCGGCCGCCCGGGAAGCCACCACCGTGGTGTTGCGCCAGATCGGCAAGTCCATCCGCGACGACGACCGTCTCGCCTCCGCCATGCTGCCCACCGGAGACGGCCTGCTGATCGCGGTGAAGAAGTAGCAGCCAGGATTCACTAGCCCGGGTCCAAGGGGCGGGTACTGACAGCAAAGGGCGGGGTCCGCAGCCTAGTGGCCGGGACCCCGCCCTGTTGCGAAGCTCTTGGCGTGACGCTATTCGGTGACGCCGACGAGGCATTCCTTGAGGTTCGTCGCCTCAGCGGCATTGAGTTCGACTACAAGCCGCCCCCCGCCTTCGAGCGGAACACGCATGATCAGGCTTCGTCCCTCTTTCGTCACTTCCATAGGGCCGTCGCCGGTGCGTGGTTTCATTGCCGCCATAAGGAATATCCCCTCCATTAGTCCCTGACATACCAGCCCGGCCGGGCTGCGTCCGCTTGGCCAATCAAGCCGTCCGGCAGCGCTCCAGGAGGCTGCCGTGACCGGCAAACTCACAAATAAACCGCTTACAAACTGTGTGCTTCTTGTCCTTGCTTATCCTCTATTATCGCGTAACAATGCGCCCGTAGCTAATCGTTGGACTTTCCAGCGCGTCCCGCCAGGCCGGGCCGGCGCCGCGAAATGGTGCTGTGCGTCACGGCGGGTAGTCCCCTCCGCCCGGCAGTTGCGCCCACGCCCACAGCCACACAATCCAGACGATCTGCAGCAGCACGAACATGACCACCACGGTGCCCCGGTAGGCGCGGGAACGCGAGAGGAGGGCGGCGCTGAGTGCGAGCGGGAACAGCGGCAGCAGCATCCTGAACGTGCTGGTCTGGGGGTGCAGGAAGACCAGCAGGTAGCCCATATAGCAGCAGCACCAGAGCCTCAGCTCGGTGCCCAGGGCGACGACCGGCCGGGACATCATCAGCAGCGTGAACGCGGCAACGAACACGAAGGGAGCCAGCACGCCGAGCGTCGGCCCGAACAGCATGATGCCGGCGTCGAACCATGGCTTGAACGGCACCAGGTCATCGCCGCGCCATGCGGTTTCGGTCTTGGTGTAGGCGCCCGGATCGCCGGTCGCGGCCCAGGCGATGGCCGGCCACAGCAGGGCACCGATGCCGCTGACGGCGGTGAGCCCGCCCAGTGACCACAGCTTGGCGTTGCCGGGGAGGGCGACGCCGTCCCGGCGTTGCACTGTGACGCCCGGTGTCGCGGGGCTCTGATTCGTGGGGTGTTGTGCCGTGGGATGCTGCACAGCGCGGGTCTGCGCAGTATGGGTTTGCGCAGTGCGGGTTTTCGCAGTGAGTCGCTGCCAGAAACGGTAGAGCAGCAACGGGCCCATCATCGCGGCAAACGGCACCCCCGTGGGCCGGGAAAGGCACATCAGGACCACAACGGGCATCGCCCACAGGTACCGGCGCTCCATGACAAGCAGCAGCGCGGCGCCGAGGAGCAGCAGGTTGAGGGATTCGGCGTAGGGCACCTGCAGCACCGGCGCCACCGGGAAAGCCGCCAGGAACACGGTCCCCCAGAGCGCCGTGCGGTGCGTGGCCCGGTGCCGGAAAATTCTGTACGCCACGAGGGCTGCACCCATTCCGGAGACCAGGGCGATGGCCGTCAGGGACCACGCCGGGCCCATGCCTGTCAGCCCGGACACCACCCGGCCCAGCACGGGAAACAGGGGGTAGAAGGCCCACGTGTTCTCCTGGACGGTGCCGGCGCCGTCGGTCGGCAGAAGCGCTGGGTACCCCGCCTGCAGCGCTTGGGCGTACCAGCGGGCATCCCAGATGTTGATGAAGTTCCAGTAGTCGGGCTTGGCGGGAAACCACGGATTCACGCCCTGGTGCAGGGCGGCGGCCATGAAGATGCAGGCGCTGACCAGCCTCGCGGCGATGTAGAGTCCGGCCACCTGCGCCCACCAGGGCCACCGCGCCATCGCCGCGCCCGCGGCGGCGATGCGGCTCCACAGGGCCGCGTTCAACCCCTGGGGCTTCCGGGCCTCAGGCGCCGCGACGGTCTCCGGGTCTTCCACGCGGCTCACGGACGCTGTTCGGTCGGCGGACGGAGGCGCTCCAGTTCCTCCCCGAGTGCCTCGATCTCCTGGTCCTTGGCGATGATCTGCTCCCGCAGGTCATCCAGGACCTGATCCACCTGGTCCATCCGGTAGCCGCGGAGTCCGACGGCGAAGCGCAGACGGTCAATGTCCGCCGCGGCCGCGCGCTCGGGCAGCAGGACCGGCGGCAGTGATGCGCCCGGCTCGTCGAACCCGTCGTCAAAAGAACCGCCCGCACCGCCGTCCCGGCGGCGACGGAAGATTTTCGGTGCCAGGCCGGTGCCCAGGAGGACGGCGACGCCGATCAGCACAATCGCCAGGAAAACCAGGAAGAGACTCACTAGACCATCGTGCCAGAAGCCGGACGCCGGAGCGCTCAGGCGGACGGATCAGCCCCGCGTTCCCTTGATCTCCGCCGTGCCGGTCCCGTTGGTGGAGCCGCCGTTCGGGTTCCGGTGGCGCGCGGCGCCTTCCACGACCAGCTCGACCGCCCGCGCGGGGTCGTCCACCACCTGCACGAGGTCCAGGTCCTCAGCCGAGACCATTCCCTCCGCAACGAGGGTGTCCCGGACCCACTCGAGCATGGGGCTCCAGAAAGCGGTTCCCACCAGGACGATCGGGAAGGAAGTGACCTTGCGGGTTTGGACCAGGACCATGGCTTCGAAGAGCTCATCCAGGGTGCCGAGGCCGCCGGGGAGCACGATGAAGCCCTGGGCGTACTTGACGAACATGGTCTTGCGGGCGAAGAAGTACCGGAAGTTGATGCCCAGGTCCACCCACTGGTTCATGCCCTGCTCGAAGGGCAGTTCGATTCCGAGCCCCACGGAGACGCCGTTGCCCTGCACGGCGCCCATGTTGGCGGCCTCCATCGAGCCGGGGCCGCCGCCCGTAATCACGGCCAGTCCGGCCTCGGCCAGCCGGCGTCCGACCTCGACGCCGAGTTCGTAGTACGGGCTCCCCGGCACGGTGCGGGCAGAACCGAAGACGCTGACTGCCGGACCGAGATCGGCCAGCGCGCCGAATCCTTCCACGAACTCGCTCTGGATCCGCAGCACGCGCCAGGGGTCGGTGTGGACGAACTGTCCCGGCCCTTTGGTGTCCAGCAAGGTCTGGTCGGACATCGTGACCTTGGCGGCCTTGCGGCGCAGCTCCAGCGGACCCTTGTGGCGGATTCCGTTGGGCGCCGGTGTGCTCCGGGCCTCCCGGGCCGGCTTTCCGGCGGGGTTCTGTTCCGGGTTCTGCTCGGGGTTTTGCTTGGGGCCGTGCTGCGGATCGGTACTCATGCCCATAGGCTAGCGCGGAACTCGGCCGCCGCCGCGTCGGCGCGTCGGCGCCGCACGGCCGCAAGCGCCTGCCGACGCCGTTCGCCGAGGTCAACGGCGAATGTCCGACGCAGTCCGGCAAAGGGACCTGACGTGCAGGTATCTCTTGAATCACGATCTGCACCAAAATGAGTGATTGCCGTCATATCTGGTCAATCTTCGCTAGATTCGTACTATGACTACTCAAGTGCCCGGCGATGCCCTCGTCTCCCTGAAGGCCGTGAACAAGCATTACGGCCAGCTGCACGTCCTGAAGGACATCAACCTGAACGTCCGCAAGGGTGAAGTTGTTGTTGTCATCGGCCCCTCGGGTTCCGGCAAGTCGACGCTCTGCCGCGCCATCAACCGCCTCGAGACCATCGACGACGGCGACATCAGGATCGATGGCAAGGAACTGCCCGAGGAGGGCAAGGAACTGGCCAAGCTGCGCGCCGACGTCGGCATGGTCTTCCAGTCGTTCAATCTGTTCGCCCACAAGACCATTCTGGAAAACGTCACCCTCGGCCCCATCAAGGTCAAGGGCGTTGCCAAGTCCGAGGCCGACAAGGACGCCATGGCCCTCCTGGAGCGGGTCGGCGTCGGGCATCAGGCCCCCAAACTTCCGGCCCAGCTCTCCGGCGGCCAACAGCAGCGCGTTGCCATCGCCCGCGCCCTGGCCATGAAGCCCAAGGTGATGCTCTTCGATGAGCCCACCTCGGCTCTTGACCCGGAAATGATCAACGAGGTCCTGGACGTCATGGTCCAGCTCGCCAAGGAGGGGATGACCATGATCGTGGTCACCCACGAGATGGGCTTCGCCCGCAAGGCGGCCGACCGCGTCGTGTTCATGGCCGACGGCCAGATCGTTGAGGACGCGACCCCCGAGGAATTCTTCAACAACCCCAAGAGCAGCCGGGCCAAGGATTTCCTGTCCAAGCTGCTGACACACTGACCGACTACGTTTTCGCACCCTGGCTGCCGGACGGCGGCCGCACAATGAAAGGAATGTCATGATGGCATTTTTGACCCGAAGGAAATCCCTTCTGGTTGCCGCTTCCGCAGCACTGGCACTCAGCCTGAGCGCCTGTGGCGGCAGCTCCTCCACTACCACCAACCCGCCCGTGGCCGAGAAGCCGAGCTTTCCTGCCGATTCCACCATGGCCAAGCTTTCATCCGCGGGCAAGATCACCATCGGCACCAAGTTCGACCAGCCGCTCTTCGGCCAGAAGGGCCTCGACGGCAAGCCCGTCGGCTTCGACGTCGAAATCGGCAAGCTGATGGCTGCCAAGCTGGGCATTCCCGCCGACAAGATCGAATGGGTCGAAACTGTCTCCGCCAACCGCGAGCAGTTCCTCAAGCAGGGCAAGGTGGACATGATCGTCGCCACCTACACCATCAACGACAAGCGCAAGGCCGAAGTCGACTTCGCCGGACCGTACTACGAGGCCGGACAGGCGCTCATGGTGAACAAGGACAACAACTCCATCACCAAGCCCGAAGACGTCAAGGGCAAGAACGTCTGCTCCGTGACCGGCTCCACGCCAGCCTCGACGATCGTGGAGAAGTACGGAGCCGTCCTGGTTCCGGCCGCGACCTACTCAGCCTGCCTGGAACCGCTGCGGAACCACCAGGTTGAAGCCGTCACCACCGACAACGTCATCCTGGCCGGTTTCGTGTCCAAGGAACCGGACGCCTTCAAGCTGGCATCGGATCAGACCTTCACCAAGGAGCCCTACGGCATCGGCCTGAAGAAGGACGACACCGCCTTCCGCACGTGGGTCAATGACCAGCTGGAGGCCTCCGACAAGGAYGGGTCCTACAAGAAGGCCTGGGAAGACACCGCCGGCACGGTCATCAAGACCACGCCCGCGCTTCCCACGATCGACCGCTACTAGCCGGCTGTGGCGGCTGCCGGACCGCGGATTTTCCGCGGCCCGACGGCCGCCGCTCCCGTCTTTCGCCTGGAATCCCCTCAACGCAGCTGAAGGAACTTATGGACGTCATCATTGAAAACCTCCCCCAGTATTGGGACGGTTTTCTCCGAACCCTTTTCCTGTCCCTGATCTCGGGGATTATCGCCTTGGTCTTCGGCACCATCCTGGCTGCCGCCCGTGTCTCGCCCGTCGCCGCGCTGCGTGGCTTCAGCATGACGTACGTCGAGATCGTCCGGAACACCCCGCTGACCATCGCGTTCTTCTTCGCAGCAGTGGTTCTGCCCCGCCTCGGCGTCACGTTCCAGCAGTTCGAGGTCGCCGCCATCATCGCCCTGAGCGCCTACACCTCGGCCTTCATTGCCGAGGCAGTGCGCTCCGGCGTCAACAGTGTCCCGGTGGGCCAGGCGGAGGCCGCCCGCAGCATCGGCATGCAGTTCACCCAGGTGCTCTCGCTGATCATCCTGCCGCAGGCCCTGCGCACCGTGATCCCGCCGTTGATCAACATTCTGATCGCCCTGGTCAAGAACTCTTCTGTGGCCGGCGCGTTCTACGTGTTGGAACTGTTCGGCCAGGGCAAGCAGCTGGCCAATGCCAACGGCGACGCCGTCATGTGGGTTCTGGTCGGCATCGCATTCTTCTACCTGCTGATAACCATCCCGCTTGGCTACCTCGCCAGCGTCGTTGAACGAAAGGTGGCGATCGCACGATGAGCTCCGTTCTCTATGACGTCCCCGGCCCCAAAGCCCGCCGGGTCTCGCTGATCGGCTCCATCATCGGCGTGATCGTGATCGGCGGCCTCCTCGTCCTGGCAGTCATGACCCTGGCCCAGCAGGGAATCTTCGACCCCAAACGCTGGGCGGTCTTCCAGCTTCCCGAGGTCTGGGCCCTGATCGCCGCCGGCATCGGCGCCACGCTGGCCGCCGCGGCCGTGTCGGCCGTGATTGCCTTCCCGCTGGGCCTGCTCCTGTGCCTGATGCGCATCTCGGACAACGCCTGGATCAGGGTGCCCACCCGGATCGTGCTTGAATTCCTGCGCGGCATGCCCGTTGTGCTCATGATGCTGTTCGTGCTGCTCGTCTTTGCCACCAGCTCGTTCATCGCCGTCGTGGCCGGCCTGGTCCTTTACAACTCGGCGATTTTCGCCGAGATCATCCGCGCCGGCGTCCAGTCGCTGCCCAAGGGCCAGCGTGAGGCCGGCCTGGCGATCGGCCTGACGAGCTTCCAGTGCCGGCTGACCATCGAGCTGCCGCAGGCCATCCGGCGCATGCTGCCGTCCTTGGTCGCGCAGCTCGTGGTGCTGCTGAAGGACACGTCGCTCGGCTACATCGTCGCCTACGGCGAGCTGCTCCGGGCCGTGCAGGTCATGGCGGACTTCCTGGGTCCGCAGTACCTGTTCCCGGTGTTCTTCGTGGCCGCGGCCATCTACATCGCGATCGACCTGGCGGTCTCCCGCCTGGCCATCTGGCTCGAACGCCGCGGCTCCAAGCGCGCCGCCGGCGGCGTGGCGCACGTGCCGGTCGCCGGTATTCCGGCCGCCAAGTAAGCCGTCCCACCCACAAAGGGTCCGGAACCTCACGGAGGTTCCGGACCCTTTGTGCGTTACTTGTGTCGTGGGCCTTGGTTCCTGGGCGTTGCTTCCTAGGCTTTGCTAGGCGCTCAGCCAGGTCCGCAGCGCCCGCAGGCATGCGCGGATGGCGTCCGCTTCGACGTGTTCGTTGTCCTTGTGCGCCAGCAGAGCATCGCCGGGTCCAAAGTTCACCGCGGGGATGCCCAGTTCACTGAAGCGTGCGACGTCGGTCCAGCCGTACTTGGGCTTCGGCTCCGCACCGACGGCGGCGACGAAGGACGCCGCCGCGGGGTGGTGCAGGCCCGGCCGCGCGCCGGCCGCGCTGTCGGTGCGCACGACGTCGAATCCGTCCAGCAGTTCGCGCACGACGGCCTCGGCTCCGTCCGGGGTCTTGTCCGGCGCGAAGCGGTAGTTGATTTCCACGACGCACTTGTCCGGAATGACGTTCCCGGCCGTGCCGCCGTGGATCTTCACGGCGTTGAGGCTTTCGCGGTAGTCCAGGCCGTCAACCGTCACGGTCTGCGGCTCATACGCCGCCAGCCGGGCCAGGATCGGGGCCGCGGCGTGGATGGCATTGCTGCCCATCCAGGCCCGGGCCGAGTGGGCAGCCTCGCCGTTCGTGGTCACTTCGAAGCGGCTGGTGCCGTTGCAGCCGCCCTCCACCGTCCCGTCGGTCGGCTCGAGCAGGATCGCGAAGTCCCCGCCGAGCAGGGAGCCGTGATTGCGCACCAGACGGCCCAGGCCGCTCTTCACGGCCTCGACCTCCTCGTGGTCGTAGAAGACGAACGTGACGTCCTTGCCTGGTTCCGCCCCGCCGTCGAACATGGTGGCCGCCAGCGCCAGCTGCACGGCGACGCCGCCCTTCATGTCAGTGGCGCCGCGGCCGTAGAGGATCCCCTCTCCAGGGGCCCCGGAGGGCCAGTACGCCGGCACGGTCCCCAGCGAGCCCTCTGTGGTGGGCAACGGCACGGTGTCCAGGTGCCCGGCCAGGATGACGCGCTCGGCCCGGCCCAGGTTGGTGCGGGCGATGATCGAATCGCCGTCGCGGACCAGCTCCAGCTGCGGCAGCTGGCGGAGGGCATGTTCCACGGCGTCGGCCAGGACCCCCTCGTTGCCGGAGACGCTGTTGATGTCGATCAGGGCGGCCGTGAGCAGGGCGACGTCCTGGCGGAGGTCCAGATGGCCCGGTGTGCGGACAGGGACGCTGGCGGTGGCACTGGCAGGGGTGCGCGGGTTCGTGGGGGTCACCGTTCCACCTTATCTGTTTGCCTCCCCGTCCCACGTGAGTCGCTGCAGGGGCCGTTTCCAGGCGTCAAGAGGTCCTGCAGCGGTCAATCGGGTTGTCATGAGTTTCAGCGCCCGACGGGCCTCTCGTTAGACTTGGGCCATGACTGAAACTGCTGCTTCCGCTGTGCCCGCCGACGCTCGTTCTGCCTATGGCTACGGGGTGGCCACTGTGTCCACCCGCAACGGTGACGCCACCGTGCTGGACGTGTGGTTTCCGGCGCCGGCGCTCGGCGTCGCCGCGGAGGACCTGCGTGACGTGAAGAACGCGGACCAGTCGCTGATCGACATCGCCGCCAGCGGCATTGACCCGGACCGGGGCACAGAGCAGATCGTTGTCTTCGCCCAGATCAACCTGGATGCGTCACCCGCGGACACGGCGGACGCCTACCTTCGCCTGCACCTGCTCTCCCACCGGCTCGTCCAGCCCAACACCATCAACCTTGACGGCATCTTCGGCAAGCTTCCCAACGTGGTGTGGACCAACTTCGGCCCCGCAGCCGTGGAGGACTTCGAGCTGACCCGGGCGCGCCTGCGCAAGCGCGGCGCCGTCACGGTGTTCGGCGTGGACAAGTTCCCGCGCATGGTGGACTACGTCGTTCCCTCCGGCGTCCGGATCGCCGACGCCGACCGGGTCCGGCTCGGTGCGCACCTGGCCGAAGGCACCACGGTCATGCACGAGGGCTTCGTGAACTTCAATGCCGGAACCCTGGGTACCTCCATGGTCGAGGGCCGGATCTCGGCCGGCGTCATCACCGGCGACGGGTCCGACGTTGGCGGCGGGGCCTCGATCATGGGAACCCTCTCCGGCGGCGGCAAGGAAAAGATCTCCCTCGGCGAGCGGGTCCTCCTCGGCGCCAATTCCGGCGTGGGCATCAGCATCGGCGACGACTCGGTGGTGGAGGCAGGCCTCTACGTCACCGCCGGCACCCGTGTGCGCGTGATCGGCCCCAAGGACGCCGACGGCGAAGACACCAGCCGGATCGTCAAGGCCGTGGACCTTTCCGGCGTTCCGAACCTGCTCTTCCGCCGCAATTCCACCACTGGTGAGGTTGAGGTCCTCCCCCGCAAGGGCCAGACGGTGGAGCTCAACGAGGCCCTGCACGCCAACTGACCGCACCGGCTGGTACGGTATGGCGGGCGGCGAAGACCGCGCGGGCGGGGCCGACCCGCCCCGACGAAAAAGCCGATGACGCAGCCCGCAGGGGCCTGAGGGAGTATTTTCGTGGCACGACGAGGGAGCTGGCGGCGCCGGATTGTCCTTCTGCTGACCCTGGCGATGGTCGCGGGCGGCATCTACACCGCGGTGACGTTCCTGCAACGGTCGGAGACCTTGATCACCGAACGCTGCACGGCCACGGGAAGCGGCGGCGATGACCTCTCCACCGACCAGGCGGCCAACGCCTCCCTCATCACCGCCGTCGCGGTCCGGCGGGGACTTCCGGCCCGGGCCGCCAGCATCGCGCTGGCCACCTCGATGCAGGAATCAAAACTGCGCAACATCGGCCATGGCGACCAGGCCGGTCCCGACTCCCGAGGACTGTTCCAGCAGCGGCCGTCCCAGGGCTGGGGCACCACGGCGCAGGTGATGGACCCGTACCACGCCAGCAATGCGTTCTACGATGCCCTCGTCGAGGTTTCCGGGTACGAGTCGCTCGATATCACCGTTGCCGCCCAGCGCGTCCAGCGCTCGGCGTACCCGGAGGCCTACGCCCAGCATGAGGTGATGGCCCGTGCGTTCGCCTCCGCCCTGAGCGGGCAGACGCCCGCAGGCCTGGACTGCTCGCTGCGCTCCCCCGACGCCGCCGGGAATCCTGCCGCCGTCACCGCAGGGCTGACCGCTGCTCTCGGGGACGTGACGGCGTCCACCGACGGCCGGACCCTGCTCGTCGAGGCCGAAGGAACCCAGGCCTGGGCTGTGGGCCAGTGGGCCGTGGCCAACGCCAAGGAGCTCGAAATCACCAGCGTGGAGGTCGAGGGCCGCGCCTGGAACCGGCAGTCCCGCGACGGCTGGCAGCCGGCCCAAGTCCCGGCCGGCCAGGTCAGGGTTACCGTCGCAGACGCCCCCGGCACCTGACCGCTACCGGGGGTCAGTTGGCAGCGGGGTCAGTTGCCAGCGGGGTCAGTTGCCGGCGGGTCAGTTGCCAGCGGGTCAGTTGCCAGCGGGGTCAGCCGTCACCGGGCGGGCTCAGACGAGGAGATCGACCACCGGCTGCACGTAGCTGCGGAACAGCTCCGGCTGGGACAACAGCTCGTGGCTCATGATGATTTTATCGGGCTCGAGATACCAGGCCCGCGGCTCCGCAAGCGGGAGCTCGATGATCGTCAGGCCGAAATCCTTTGAAGCCCGTCCCACGTCAAGCAGGCGGTCCTCCACCATGTCGGCCAGCAGCTCGTTGTTGCCGTTGGCTTCGCGCTCCGCCTCGAGGGTTCCGTATTCGGCGAGGCGTTCCCGGGCCCACGTCAAAGCGGCCCCGAAGTGGGCCTGCAGCACGCGCCGGAGGGCCGGCGAATTGCTGAACGCACGGAAGCCCGGAGGGGAGAGCTCGGGGGACATTTCCGGGTGGTCTTTCAGCAGCTGTTCCCACCAGGCCTCCCATTCGGTCTTGAGCGCAGCCGGGCCGCCAACCTCTGCGATCAGGTGGGAGTGGTCCGAGGCGCGGATCTTCGGTGCCGCATGGCAGAGCGCCGGGTGTCCCGCGGTGTCCAAGCCGGCGGCGTCACGAACGTAGAGGGCAATGAGCATGGGACCAGAAGTATCCATCGTGATCCGCCAGCCTGGTCCGCCGGTGTGGTGCATCCAATTGCCTCCTTGGCAAGACGTACGATCTCAGTCTATTCCTGTTGTTATGAGGCGTTAACGGCTGGCTGCCCGGCCGCCAGCCGTCGGTTCAGGCCCGCCAGGTGGGCTTCGAGCACATCCTTGCACATCACGGCCGTCATCCACTCGGGCTGCAGGAGGGCGTGCATCGTCAGGCCGTCGAGGACTGCCAGCAGCAGTTCCGCTTCGGTGACGAGCACCTGCTGGTCGAGGCCGGCCCCGTGGTCGGCGTCAGCGCCTTCAGCCTCGGCCAGCCCCAGGATGAGCCCGCCCACGACGGCGGCCACAGCCCGGTGGCTGCGGTCGGCCTCGGCGGCCAGGAACGGCCTTGTCCGGGCGGCATTCTTGAAGGCCATCCAGACGCAGGCATCAACCGCCCGTTCCTCGTCCAACGGAAGAAACTCACCCAGCAGTGCCAGGACGGCCGCATGCTGCTCCCCTGAAACCGGCGGCGTATCGCCCAGCCGGGAGTCCGCGTCGGTGAGGCGGCCGACGATTCGGTCCACCACCACGGCGAACGCGTGGGTCAATAGCTCGTCGCTGCTGGCGAAGTAGTGCCGCACCGAGCCGACGGCCAGCTGCGCTTCATCGGCAACTTCCCGCAGCGAGGCCCGCTCGAGGCCATCCGATGCGATGATCCTGAAGACTGCGTCAACTATTTCCTGGCGCCGGATGACGGCGTCGACAAATTTAGGCACTGGTCTTTTTTAGCACGTACGTGCCGCGGCCGCCCCGGGCCACACCGGTCCCGGCGGGGACGTGGCGCGGGTCACAGCGGCACGGTGCCCCCATAAGTACGACGCCGGCCGCGCACCTCAGCAAAAGGTGCGCGG
>NZ_JBFTZW010000044.1:0-25271 GCF_056406555.1 Arthrobacter sp. P1_B4 | reverse complement strand
CCTACGGACGGACCTCGTACCACCCGGTCGGCACTTGCGCCATGGGTACCACCGACGATTCCGTTGTCTCCCCGCGGCTGAAGGTCCACGGGCTGGAGGGATTGCGGGTCGTTGACTCCTCGATCATGCCCCGGCTGGTCAGTGCCAACACCCAGGCACCCACCATCATGATCGCGGAAAAGGCCGTCGACATGATCCTTGAGGACGCAGAGGGGCTTACGCCCGGCGCGGATGGTTTTGCCGACTTCGACGTGGCCCCAGACAGTGTGTGAGTCAATTCACGCGCAACAGGCACCCCACCCTGCCTGGCCGCCCGTAGAATTGATGGTGAACGTAGAAGTTCTGCCGCCGGGTCTGCGTTCGCAGCCGGCGGTTTTTCTTTGCGCTCGATGAGGCGCCCGGGGTGGACCGAATCCCCGCCGGTGCCCGGTACCGGACACCCTCCGGCGGCCGACTTCCCCCTACGAGGACGTAGGGGGTGGATTCTAGGAAGGTAGTTCTGTGAGCCAGACGTCAGATTCTTGTCTTGATACGTGGATGGGCCGTGAGGCACTCGCCGAGGCGATGATCCCCGTGATCGGCCGGCTGTACCGCGAGAACAACGTGGTGACCTCCATCCACGGACGCAGCCTGATCAACAAGTCCACCATGAATATCCTCAAGGCCCACCGCTTCGCCCGCAGGATGAGCAAGGAAGAACTGCGCCTTGAGGAGACGGCCCCGCTGCTGGAGGCCCTGACCAAGCTGGACCTCGGCGCCGCGGCGATCGACATTGCCCGCCTCACCGAGAAATACCGCGCCGAGGGCGACGGCGCCAGCCTGGATGAGTTCCTCCGCGCCGAACTCGCCGAGGTTGTCGGCAAGCGCGGCGGCGACGACCGCACCAGCACCGACGTCGTCCTCTATGGTTTCGGCCGCATCGGCCGGCTCCTGGCCCGGCTCCTGATCGAAAAGGCAGGCGGCGGCCACGGCCTGCGCCTGCGTGCCATCGTGGTCCGCCGCGGTTCAGACAACGACCTTGCCAAGCGCGCGAGCCTGCTGCGCCGCGACTCCGTCCATGGCTCCTTCGAAGGCACCATCAAGGTTGACCTCGAAAACAACACCATCACGGCCAACGGCGTCCAGATCCAGGTCATCTACTCGGACAACCCCTCCACGGTGGACTACACCGCCTACGGCATCCACGACGCGCTCGTCGTCGACAACACGGGCCGCTGGCGCGACGCCGAGGGCCTTTCCCAGCACCTGTTGAGCAAGGGTGTTGCCCGCGTTCTCCTCACCGCACCGGGCAAGGGCGAGTTGAAGAACATCGTGCACGGCATCAACCACGGCACCATCGACGACTCGGACACGATCGTCTCGGCGGCGTCCTGCACCACGAACGCCATCACCCCTGTGCTCAAGGCGATCGACGACCGCTACGGCGTGGTGCACGGCCACGTGGAGACGGTCCACTCCTTCACGAACGACCAGAACCTGATCGACAACTTCCACAAGGGCGACCGCCGTGGACGCTCTGCCGCRCTGAACATGGTAATCACCGAGACCGGTGCCGCCAAGGCCGTGGCCAAGGCCCTGCCGGAACTGCTCGGCAAGCTCACGGGCAGCTCCATCCGCGTCCCCACCCCGGACGTCTCGCTGGCCATCCTGAACCTGAACCTGGAGAACGGCACCACCAAGGATGAGGTCAACGACTACCTGCGGGAAATGTCGCTGCACTCCGAGCTGCGCAAGCAGATCGACTACATCGATTCGCCCGAGGTTGTCTCCACGGACTTCGTCGGCTCACGCCGGGCAGGCATCGTCGACGGTCTGGCCACGATCTCCAACGACAAGAACCTCGTCCTGTACGTCTGGTACGACAACGAGTTCGGCTACAGCTGCCAGGTGGTCCGCGTCATGGAGGAAATGGCCGGGGTCAACCCGCCGTCCTTCCCCGCCAAGGATGCTGCGTCCATCCTCGAGGCCGCAGGGCTGCCCGTCGAGGTCTAGCCAGGGCGAATGTCCCTGACCGGGACATGTTCCTCCTTTCCCGGCCGATGCACTGGAATCGGCCGGGAAAGGGAACCACAATGGAGCCATGGAACCGAACCCGGCTGTTGAACACGAGACCACCCTGGAACACGCGCTGGACGTCGCGCGGAGCAACGCGAAAGAAGCGAAGCGGCTGCTGGACGACGCCCTCGTCAAACGCCAGTCCGGTGAAGTCAACGACGACCGGGTGACCCAGCTCCAGGGCCTGCTGGATCTGGCCAACGAAGACCTGAAACGGGTCACGCGGGAGCAATAGGCCCCCCGCGTTCCGCCACCGGTCCCCAACACTGTGGACAACCGCCCGAGTGGCGTGGCGTCCGCATAGGCTCAGGGCGTGCAGCCAAAACGCCGCGAGCGGCCGCCCACATGAGCGCCACCTGGATGGATTTCCGCCGCGCCCGCCGCCACTCCCGCCAAGCCTGGATCCTCCTGGCCGCGGCCGGCCTGGCCGTCCTGGGCGGCCTGATCTGGTTCTTCACGGCCGGCCAGTTTTCCGCTGCGGAGCCGCAAATCGCCGGCCCCCGCGAGGCCCCCGTCATTGCCCGAGGGTGGATGAACGCGGTGGACGCCGTCCGGGCAGTGCCGCAGGGAAACGCTGCCGCACTGCTCGACACCCTCGCGGTCAAGGGACGGTCGGCAAAGAACAACTATGACCGGGGTGCCTTCGGCCAGGCATGGCTCGACGTCGACCGCAACGGCTGCGATACGCGCAACGATATCCTCCGCCGCGACCTGGCGGCCGCCGAATTCGTCAGCGGCTCCCGCTGCCAGGTGGCCGGCGGCACGTTCCAGGAACCGTACGCCGGCCGCACGATCGTTTTCCGGCGCGGCGCCGAAACCAGTGCTGCGGTGCAGATCGACCACGTCGTGGCGCTGGGAGACGCGTGGCAAAAAGGCGCCCAGCAGCTCACCGCGCAGCAGCGCGAACACCTGGCCAACGATCCCCTCAACCTGATCGCCGTCGACGGTCCCGCCAACCAGGACAAGAGTGCCTCCGACGCCGCCACCTGGCTGCCGCCAAACAAGGCTTTCCGCTGCCACTACGTCGCCCGCCAAATTTCGGTCAAGGCGGCCTACCGGCTGTGGGTCACGGCGGCAGAGAAGGAGGCGATGAAACGGATCCTGGCCTCGTGCCCAGGGCAACAGACGATCGTGCCGCGCTGACGCGCCCTTCGCAGTTTCCGGGCTGGAGGACCCTTGCAGCCGTTCTGCTGCCCGGCGACAATGGGCGCGGTGGGACAAACCGCGCGCCCCAAATGCTGGAACGGAAGCCATGGCACATCGCACGCACAATTCAGGCAAGGGGCACGCCGGCCACAAGAAGGGCTCCGCACGGCGGCCGGCCCGGCTCGACGCCGGACTCTACAAGGCCGAACTTCTGCGGCTCCAGGCAGAACTGGTTGCCCTCCAGGAGTGGGTCCGGAGCACCGGGGCGCGGGTCCTCATCATCTTCGAGGGTCGGGATGCAGCCGGTAAGGGGAGTGCAATCAAGCGGGTCACCGAGTACCTGAATCCGCGGTTTGCCCGGATAGTCGCGTTGCCGGCGCCGACGGAGCGCGAACGCGGTGAATGGTACTTCCAGCGCTATGTGGCGCATCTGCCCGCCGCCGGGGAAATCGTCCTGATGGACCGCTCCTGGTACAACCGCGCCGGCGTCGAACACGTGATGGGCTTTTGCACCCCGGCGGAGCACAAACGCTTCATGGCCCAGTGCCCGGTTTTTGAACGGCTCCTCATCCAGGACGGCATCCTGGTCTTCAAGTACTGGTTCTCGATCAGCCATGGGGAACAGGAGCGGCGGTTCAAATCCCGGCTGGATGATCCCATGCGGCAATGGAAGCTCTCGCCGATGGACCGGGAGGCAATCCTGCGCTGGGAAGACTACTCGCGGGCCAAGGACGACATGTTCGTGCAGACAGACACCGCGGATTCACCCTGGTACGTGGTGGAAGCCGAAGACAAACGCCGGGCACGGATCAACCTCATCGCCCACCTGCTCTCCAGCATCGATTACACCGAAGTGCGGACCGAGCCGGTGACCCTTCCGGAACGGCCGAAGGCCGTCAACTACACGCGCCCGCCGCGGGAACTGTTCCGCTATGTCCCGGACTCCGCGGCGAGATTCGAAAAGCCGGCCGCGGACTGAGCAGGATCGGTTGGTTCAGTAGACTGCCGCATGGACATTGTGAAATACGTGACACCGTTCCTTGGCACCTGGCATGGACAAAACCGCTTGCGGCTCATGCCCACGGACGACTACAAGGCTTCGGCGGCCACCGCCACGGTGACGGTGACCGCCGCACACTTCGCGAGTGTCGCCTACACCTGGTCAGACGGTGAGAGCCAGCAGGAAGGCCTCCTGATCCTGGCCGGCGGCGCGTCCGGCGCGGATCCCGCCACCGCTGTGTGGCTGGACTCCTGGCACACGGGCAAGGCGCTGATGCAGTTTTCCGGGACCGTGGGCGGCGACGGCGTCCTCCGGCTCAACGGCTCCTATGCGGCGCCGACCGGCCCGGACTGGGGCTGGCAGATCCACCTGCACCCGGCGGACGGCCCGGGCGGACGCATCACCATGCACAACCTGGTCCCGGGCGAGGACCCGTATCAGGTGGTGGAGCTGGTACTCGACCGGTAGGGTACCGGCATGGACATCATCCTCGTACCCGGATTCTGGTTGGACGCCTCGTCGTGGGCTGACGTCACCCCGCCGCTGACCGCGGCCGGGCACAAGGTCCACCCGTTGACGCTGCCGGGCCTGGAGTCGGCCGATGCGCCGCGCGCCGGGATCGGCCTGCGCACCCACATCGACGCCGTGGTGGCGAAGATCGATTCCTTCGACGCGCCGGTGGTCCTGGTGGGCCACTCCGGCGGCGGGGCCATCATCCATGGCGCCGTCGATGCCCGCCCGGACCGGGTGGCCCGGGCTGTCTACGTGGACAGCGGACCGCTGGGGGAGGGCGGGGTCATCAATGACGAACTCCCGGCCGACGGCGACGAGGTGCCGCTGCCGCCGTGGGAGCTTTTCGAGGACGCGGACCTCACCGACCTGACCGACGAGCTGCGCGCCATGTTCCGTGCCCGTGCCATCCCGCAGCCCCGCGGCGTGGCCCAGGACCGGCAGCAGCTCTCGGATGAACGCCGCTTCGAGGTTCCGGTCACCGTCATCGCCTGCGAATTCCCGTCCTCGATGCTGACGGAAATGGTTGCCGGCGGCCACCCGTATGTGGCGGAGCTCGGACGGATCCGCCAGGTCGACTACGTGGACCTGCCTACAGGACACTGGCCGCAGTTCACCAGGCCGGCAGAGCTCGGAGCCGCGATCCTGGCCGCCGTCGACCGGACCTAAAAGAACTGGCCGGCCGGGTCACTGCTGACCCGGGAAATCCCGCCGAAATTCCCCACCTTTGGGACCCGCCGCCGGCTCGTCCCGCCAAACCGCCGGCGATTTCCTGCGCGTCGGCGTCAAACGTGGGGAAAGTCCGCGTGCAGCAGCGCCTAACTGCCGCCGTCAGTGGCCGAACGGGTCCGGGTCTACTCCCGGCATCCAGGTCAGGCCGGGAACGCCCCAGCCGCTGCGCTTGGCCTGCTTCATGGCCCGGCGGGCATAGCGGTCAATGAGCCGGTTGACGTAGAGCTTGCCGTCGAGGTGGTCGTACTCGTGCTGGATGACCCGGGCGAACCAGCCGGTCGCCTCGAATTCCACCGGCTTCCCGTCACCGTCGAAGCCCTGGACCCTCGCCCATTCGGCCCGCTTGAGCGGATACTGTCCGCCGGGGAAGGACAGACAGCCTTCCTCTTCCTCGTCGGGGTCCGGCAGCGCGCCGGAAATCTTCGAAAGTGTCAGGACAGGATTGACCACGACGCCGGCGGGCGCGGCGCCGTCGTCGTTGTCGTACTTGTACACGAAGAGCCGCTTGCCGACCCCCACCTGGGGGGCCGCCAGCCCGACGCCGTTGGCGGCGTCGTTGGTCTCGAACATGTCGGCGATCAGGGTGCGGAGCTCGTCGTCGAAGACGTCGACTTCAGCGGCCCGGCGGTGCAGCACGGGCTCGCCCCAGATCGTGATGGGCAGGACGGTCATATCAGGAAAGTTCCTCGGATGCAGGTGGAGTCGCGGCGTCTCAGCCGGCGATGGTGCGGCCGACGACGTCGCGCATGATTTCGTTGGTGCCGCCGAAGATCGTCAGCAGCCGGGCGGCGAGGTAGGCCTGGGCCACCGGGTATTCCATGATGTAGCCGTACCCGCCGTGCAGCTGCAGGCAACGGTCCGTGACGGACTTGGCGCGCTCGGACGCCCACAGTTTGGCACGGGCAGCGCCTGCGGCGTCGAGCTCTCCGGCGTTGAACGCCAGGATGGCCTGGTCCACGTACGCTTCGGTGACCTCGACCTCCGTGAGGAGGTCGGCGAGTTCGAAGCGGCTGTTCTGGAAATCGATGATTCGCTCGCCGAACGCGTTGCGGTCCTTCGTGTAGCGGACAGTCGCCTCGTAGGTGGCGCGCACGACGGCGGAGCTTGCCACGGCGATCGCCAGCCGGCCCTGGGGGAGCTGTTCGGCCGCGTACTGCAGGCCCTTGCCTTCCTCGCCGACGAGGTCCGCGTGCGGAACGCGGACGTTGTCGAAGAACAGCTCGGCCGTGTCGGAGGCCTTGAGGCCCATCTTGTCCAGCTGCTTGCCGGTGTTGTAGCCCTCACCCTTCTGGACCATGAAGAGCGAGAACGAGTCGCGGTTTCCGCGTCCGGTGCCGCCATCAGTGCGGGCCAGGACGAGGGAGGCATCGCCGGAGATGCCGTTGCCGATAAACGTTTTCTGGCCAGTGATCAGCCAGTCGTCGCCGTCGCGGACCGCCTTGGTGCGGATGCCGCGCAGGTCGGAGCCGGCCCCCGGTTCGGTCCAGGCGACCGAGGTGACCTTTTCGCCCGAGACCATGCCCGGAAGCCAGCGGGCCTTGAGGTCATCGGAGCCGTAGGCCAGCAGGTGGGGGAGGACCATGTCATCGTGCAGGTGGAACGCCAGGCCGACCGCGAGGTGGTTGCTCTTGGCGAATTCTTCGTCCAGCACTGTCCGGAAGCGGTAGTCGGACATCCCCATGCCGCCGAACTCTTCCGGCACGGCCAGGCCCAGCAGGCCCTGCTCGCCGGCAGCGGACCACAGTTCCCGGGGCATCATGTGGTCCTCGTCCCACTGGGTGTAGTGGGGAGCGACCGCGCGCGCGTTGAACTCGGCGGCCATCTCACGGAACATCTCGTGGTCTTCTTCAAACAGCTTGCGCTTCACTGCGATTCCTTCCAATACAGACAACAAAGGCCGCACCGGATAACCGGTGCGGCCTTTGGAAAAGGTCGGACAATCACTGCCGTCCTTCATGAGGGTGAGCGACGGGGGTTGAACCCGCGACCTCCTGGACCACAACCAGGCGCTCTGCCAACTGAGCTACGCCCACCATGTGCCATATCAGGCCCTCCGGCGAACCGGCTGGCTGGAAAGGCAACGACAAATAGCTTACCTGCTGTTTGGGGGTGGTTTTGCCACTTTTGCGATTTTCGCCGAAATTTCCGCGAAACGTGGCGCAGATTACTTTTCCGCGCCTACTCCGCCGGGGTGGGCTCGGCTGCTTCGCCGCCCATGACGCGCTTGGCGATCCGCTGCGCCGTGGCACTGTCCGGGCCCGGCGCGGGGACAAATACGGCCTCGCGGTAATACCGGAGTTCGTCGATGGAGTCCTTGATGTCGCCGAGCGCCCGGTGGCCGCCCAGCTTGGCCGGGGACTGGAAGTAGGCCCGGGCAAACCAGCGGCGGGAGAGTTCCTTGATGGTGCTCACATCGATGACCCGGTAGTGCAGGTGCTCCACCACGTCGGGCATGTCGCGGACAAGGAACACGCGGTCGGTGCCCACCGAGTTGCCGCCGAGCGGGGCCTTCCGGGGATCCGGCACCCATTTCTTGATGTAGGCGAGCACGGCTGCCTGCGCTTCGGCCATCGTCTTGCCGTGCGGAAGCTCCGCCAGCAGGCCGGAGCGTGTGTGCATGTCGCGGACAAAGTCGTTCATCTGGGCCAGCGCGGCGTCGTCGGGCTTGATCACGACGTCGACGCCGTCCCCCAGGATGTTGAGCTCCGAATCGGTCACCAGGGCGGCCACCTCGATAAGGGCGTCATTCTTGGTGTCCAGGCCGGTCATTTCGCAGTCGATCCAGACGATGCGTTCGTTAGTAATAGGCACCCGCCCAGCCTACCGTTCCGACGCCACAGAGCCGTCCGGTGCTAGGATTTCGAATACGCGGCCGCCGAATTATTTCGGCACTTATTTCTTCGACGCGGCGCCCCGGGCCGGACACTGCGGCCGGCTGTGGGCGGAATTGTGGCCCACAACAGATTGGACGATCCTGACATGACGGCGCCTGTGCCTGCGGCGGGGGAAACGGCTGCCGGTACGTCCCGCCCGTCCACGTCCCGCCCTTCTGCGGCCGGCCGGACCGCGCTCACCCCGGCTGCGGCCTCCCCTGAGGGGGAAGGGGCCGTCGGCGACGTCGATAACCCGCGGTCCCCGATCCTTGCCGGGTTCCTGGGCTCGCTGTTCATGACTATCGGTTCGATCGGCGTCGGCTGGCTTGCCCCCGCATCCGAACTCCGCCGAGTCCCGCTGTTCATCTGGATGCGCACCGAGGCCCTCGGCGTCGCCCTCTGCATTGTCCTGCTGGCCTTCGGCGGCATGCTGCTTGTCCGCGCCTGGCTGCGGCTCGGCCAGCGCGTCCGGGTCTGGGGGGCCGGGGCCCGCAAGGCCACGCTCCAAGCGACGGTGGCGTGGGGGCTGCCGCTAATGTTCTCTGTACCGCTGTTCAGCCGCGACGTCTACGCGTACATCGGCCAGGGCCGGCTCATGGTGGAGGGCTTCAACCCCTACGAAAACGGCATTTCGGCGCTGTCCAACTACTTCCAGCTGGGCGCCGACAGAATGTGGACCGAAGCTCCCGTCCCCTACGGGCAGCTGTTCCTGTGGATCGAACAGTTCGTGGTCTGGGCCACCAACGTGCACCCTGAAGGCAGCATCATGCTGTTCCGGATCGCGGCCCTGGTGGGCGTGGTCCTCTGCGTGATCTACGTGCCGAAACTGGCCGAACTGCACGGAGTGAACCCGAACCGGGCCCTGTGGCTGACGGCGGCCAACCCGCTGTTCCTCACCAACTTCATCGCCAGCGTCCACAACGACGCCCTCATGATCGGCCTGGCCCTGGCGGGCCTTTATTACTGCGCCACGCGCCGGGTCATCCTCGGAATCGTGCTGGTCACGCTCTCCATCTCGGTCAAGCCCATCACGGTGGTCTTCCTGCCGTTCATCGGCCTGCTCTGGGCGGGCAAGGGCGCCAGCTGGCCGCGCAAGTTCGTCTTCTGGGCCCTCACGGCCGGCATCAGCGTGGCCTTGCTGTATCTCATGAGCCGGGTCAATGGCTTCGGCTTCGGCTGGATTAACGGGCTGTCCGCCCCGGGCAGCATCTGGATCTGGTACGCGCCTGTTGGCCTGGTGGGCCTGATCGTGGCCTCCATCTCCAACGCCTTCGGGCTCGACGGCTGGGGACTGGCCAAGTGGGCGTTCGACGCCGGCAAGCTGCTCGCCGTCGGCATCGTCGCCTGGCAGATCTTCCGCGGCGACTACGACCGGCTGATGCGCCGGCTCACCCTGGCGTTCGCCGCCGTCGTGCTGCTGTCCCCGATGATCCAGTCCTGGTACATCGTCTGGCTCATCCCGCTCTTCGCCGTCACGGGCATCCGCGACGACTGGCAGGTCAAGGCGCTCTACTTCATCGTGTCCTTCTTCATGGTGTACGCGATCTCGGACCAGCTCGACGTCTTCCCGTACCTGCAGACCGCGGATCTGGGCCTGGCCCTGGCGCTGGCCCGCAACGCCGCGGCGATCATTGCGTTGCTGTTTGCGCTATACCTGATCTTCCTTGACCCGAAGACGAAGCTGCTGTTCACCAAGTCGGACGAGCCGGTCACCACGCGGCCGATCATCTAGGGCTGGTTCTGGCTAGGCCGCCAAGTTCCTGAGCGCTTCCTTGCGCGAGAGCGGACTGAGCCGGTCCGCATGCCGCCGCACAAACGCTTTCACCCAGGCCGGATCCGTCCTGCCGTACTGGCGCAGCGCCCACCCGATCGCCTTGCGGATGAAGAACTCCCGGTCCTCAAGGTTGGCCTCCATCACAGCGGCCAGGAGCTCCGTGTCCGTGGCGTCCTTCGCCCCCAGCTGTGCGGTGATCGCGGCCCGCCGGACCCAGAAGTCCTCGTCCCGGCTCCAGCGTTCGAGCACCGGCGTCAGTTCTGCCCGGTGGGCCTGCAACAGGGCGCCCAGCCGGTGGGCCACCCCGTCCACCAGGTCCCACCACGCTCCGGTGCGGATGATTTCCTCATAGAGGGCCAGCATGCCCAGTTCCCCGGCTGCCGGCTTGAGCCCCGTGAGCTCGATCGCGGCATAGCGTTCCTCACGGTGTCCGGCGTTGCGCCACAGCACAAGCACGGCGGACTGCAGCTCCGCCAGGGTGCCCGGCGGGTGGTCCGCGGCCGCGGCCCGGACAATGCTGCGAACCTCGGGAACCCGCACGCCCAGGGATGGCATCTGCGATTTCATGTAGGCCTGGGCCCCCGCGGCGCGGCCCGGATCGGCAGCAGCCTGGAGGCTGCCGCGGATCGCGTCAATCAGTTCCGTGGTGGTCATGAGGCCACTGTAGACACGCCGCGGCGGGCTTTAGAGTTGAAGCCAGCAAGCCGCGGCTCCGCGTCGGAAGGGAAAGCCATGTCCATGATCAAGAGTCCCGAAGAGATCGCTCTGATGCGCGAGGCCGGCCGGGTGGTCGCCACCACCCTCGCCCGGGTCCGGGAGGCGGCCGCCGTCGGCGTTTCGCTCAAGGAACTGGACGATGTCGCCGCGGCGTCAATCGCCGACGCGGGAGCCACCCCGGCGTTCCTGAACTACCGGCCGCGGTGGGCGTCCGTGCCGTTCCCGGGGGTCATCTGCACGTCCGTCAACGACGCCGTCGTGCACGGCATCCCCAACGAGTACCGGCTCCAGGACGGGGACCTCCTGAGCGTGGATTGCGGCGCGTTCCTGGCCGGGTGGTGCGGCGATGCGGCCGTCAGCTTCATCGTGGGGACCGTGGATCCGGTGGACCAGGCCCTCATCGACGCCACGGACGCCGCCCTGGCGAGGGGGATCGAAGCGGCAAGGATCGGGAACAAGATGGGGGATCTCGCCTATGCGATCGGCGGTGCAGCGCGCCGGGCAGGCTACGGGCTGCTCGCCGACCACGGCGGCCACGGGATCGGCCGGACCATGCACGCCGAGCCGCACGTGCCCAACGACGGGCGTCCCGGTCGCGGCATCAAATTGACCGAGGGCCTGGTCATCGCCATCGAGCCAATGCTGATTCTCGGCCGCAAGGACGACTACTACCATGACGACGACGAATGGACCCTCCGCTCAGCGAACGGCCGCCGCGCCGCGCACAGCGAACACACCGTGGCCATCACCGCCGACGGGCCGGTGATCCTGACCCTGCCCTAGCGCCCTCGGTCCCTGCCGGCCCGGGGCACCGTCAGGCGGACGACGGCGCGTCCCGGCACTGCGCCGCTGACCACTGTGCCGCTGACCACCGTGAAGCCGGCCGCCGTGAAGCCGGCCGCCGTGAAGCCGGCCGCCAAAAAGAGTCCCAGCGTGCCGTGGTAGAGGTCTGCCGGGCCGGCCTTGGGCCGTTGCGCGGGGTCGACCGGATAACCCTCTACCACCGTTGCGCCGTGGGCGGAGGCGTGTTCGACGGCGGCGGCAAGCAACGCCCCCGCCACGCCGGTGCGTCGGTGGTCAGGGGAGACTACAAAGCAACTGACGGACCACACTTGGTCCACGCCGGGATCCCGGGCGGCGTCAGGGGCCGACGCCAGCACGTTCGAGCGCAGGATCCTTGGGTAGCACCCGCGGGGCTCGACGGCGCACCAGCCCACCGGATTCCCGTCGCGGAAGGCCAGGACCCCGGGCGCCGGCTGGCCGCCGTCGAACTTGTCCCGCAACTGGTTCTTCCGCTCCTCCGGGGTGGACGCGGACCACTGCGGGCCGGTCCAGGCAAAGAACCGGCACCAGCATCGTGAGGGTTCGCCGCGCACGCCAAAGAGACGCTCGACGTCGGGCCAGTCCGCCGCGGCGGTGGTGATGGCTGCCTGGGCCCGGGGTTCTGCGTCGCGCATGGAAAGAGGGTAGCGCCTGGCGGCTTCAGCGTCAGCGCGTGCGCGTGCCCGGGCTGGCCTGGCGGCGGACGCGGTGCGCGGCGAGCCGGAGCTGGATGATGCGGGCGGCTCCGGCGATGGCGACCAGGACGCCGCCTCCGACGGCCGCGATGAACAAGGCGATGCCGAGCGGGACCGAGCCTTCGAGGCCAAAGAACTTCACCTGCACGTATTCCTGGTTCTGCAGGATGAAAGCGATCAGCAGGATCAGCACCACGAGCGCGCAGGCAACCGCGGCCCAGACCATTCCCGCACGGGTGACCTGGCGCGTGTCCGGAGCGGGCGCCGGCGCGGGAGCCTGAGCCGTGGGTTCCTCGGGCTGGGTGGTTTCGGCGCGCCCCGCCGTCGTGGCGGCCACATCCGTGCTGGTCGCGGCCACATCCATGCCGGGGCTCTGCTCGGCGGGCGCGGACGCGGGCGCGGGTGTGGCGTCACCGGACCCCGCGTACGGGGAGGTGGGGGCGTCGTCTGGATTGGTGGGGTCGAATCTGCGGGGTGTCTCGGTCATGGCGGCCGTACCTTTCGATTGCGGGCAGGGCGCACAGGCTATCCCTGCCAGCCTGCCAGTCCATTCAATACTAAGCGTGCTGAGGGCTGGCGGGGCTCAGGGCATAGGGTGTGCACGGTTCGGGCGCTCCGTCCCACGCCAGCAACCGTGCTTTGGCGGTCCCTGGCGGCCGCCGTCGGCGTCGTTCTCCCGGGCATTCTTTCCGGGGTCCTTCCCGGAAACCAGCGGCGCCCGCGGGGCAGTGCAGGCTGTTGGCACCGGCCCGGGGACGGTATAACGTCACAGCAAAGCGAATGCCTTGAAGAGGAGGCGCGGCCGTGACGATTATTGACAACGCCGTCTATGTGGACGGTCACCGGACCGCCGACCCGGAAGGACTCGAGGAGACATACTTTCTGCTGCGGCAGCGCCAGGGCATGGCCTGGATCGGGCTCTACCGGCCCGAAGCCCAGGAACTGCGCTCCGTGGCCGAGGAATTTGACCTGAGCCACCTGGCCGTAGAGGACGCGCTCGCCGGCCACCAGCGGGCCAAGCTGGAGCACTATGGCGAGACGTTGTTCCTGGTGCTGCGGCCCGCGCGGTACCTGGACGACGTGGAAAAGGTCGAGTTCGGCGAGATCCATGTGTTTTCCGGACCGGACTTTGTAGTGACTGTCCGCCGGGCGGAGTCTCCCGACCTGGCCCGGGTGCGCCGGCGGATGGAGTCCGAGCCGGAGTTCCTGGCGCTCGGACCGGATGCGGTGTTGTACGCGATCCTGGACCAGGTGGTGGACGAGTACGAGCCCGTGGCGGCAGGGCTGGAAAACGATATCGATGAAATCGAAGACGACCTGTTCGCTGCCGACCCCGGCGTATCGCGCAGGATCTATGAACTCTCCCGCCAGGTCATCACGTTTCAGCGTGCCACGGCCCCGCTGGCCGGAATCTTGCAGAGCCTCATGGGCGGCGGACCGGACGGCGTGCCGGATCCCGAACTGCAGGATCATTTCCGCGACGTCCTGGACCACGCCATCAGGCTGGGGGAGCGGGTGTCTGCCTTCCGGGCGTTGCTGCAGAACGCGCTGGCCGTCAACGCGGCCCTCGTTGCCCAGCGGCAGAACGACGAAATGCGGCTCCTGACGGAGTCGAGCTTCGCCCAGAACGAGCAGGTCAAGCGGATCTCGTCGTGGGCTGCCATCTTGTTTGCGCCGACGTTGATCGCCTCGATTTACGGCATGAACTTCCGCGACATGCCCGAGCTCGACTGGATCTTCGGCTATCCGATGGCACTCGCGCTCATGCTCGGCATGGGCGGGATCCTGTTCCTGACGTTCAAACACAACAAGTGGATCTGATGGTCTGGTTGAAATAGGAGTTGACATTGGAAGCGGCCCTGACCGTGCGTTGTCGCAGGTCAGAGCCGCTCTCTTGTGCCCCAGGAGGGAATCGAACCCCCGACCGGCGGATTAGAAGGCCGCTGCTCTATCCCCTGAGCTACTGGGGCGCGCTGGCTCCCACCGGCTGCTGCCGGTGACGCCTCAAAAAGTTTACAGTGCCTGACGGCCGGTGGAGGTCAACGCCCGGCAGGTGGCCGGTCCTGCCGGCCCTGACTTCTCCCCAACACGGTCCCCACACCGTTGCCGGCAGCCGGTTATCCACATGGCACAGCCGGGTCCTCCCCGGCCACGGTCCACGGCGGGATGCTGGAACTGCCCGGCAGGGCACGACAATTCGAGACAGGACATGAGAATGAGCGACAACATTACGGTCCGTGGCTTCGTCGCCTCGGAGATCAGAAGCTCGACCACACCCGGTGGCGTGGCCACGGCGTCCTTCCGGTTCGGCGCCACCGAGCGCCGCTACGACCGCGGCTCCAGCACCTGGGTGGATGGCAACACCAACTGGTTCACCGTCCAGGGATACCGGCAACTGGCCGGCAACATTGGCTGCAGCATCAAGAAGGGCCAGCGGGTCATCGTGGTAGGCAGGCTGAAGATGCGGAGCTGGGAGAAGGACGGCAGGGTCTACCACGTCGCCGAAATTGACGCGGAGTCAGTTGGCCACGACCTCATGTGGGGCTCTGCGAACTTCACGCGCTCAGCCGCAGCCGGAAGCCAGGCGGCCGCCGGACCCGGTTCCCCAGACGCGCCCGGTAGCGGCGACGGCGACGGCGGCGGACCGCAGAGCCTGCCAGGGGACGACGACGGGGACGGCGACCACGGTGCCGACCACCACGCGAGCTTCAGCCATGACGAGAGCGGTGAGGAGGAGGAGGTGGACCAGGAAACCGGAGAACTGAAAGGGGCCGCAGCCTGAATCCGCAGGACCGGCGGGCAGCGCCGTGGGCGCCGGGACTGGTCACCGGAACGCCGGAACGGGGCACTGCCGCGTGGCAGAATTGCCCGATGCAACACGCCAGGATCGTTGCGGGACGGGCGGCGCCCACCCGCACCGCGGGAGGGGCCGCCCGTCGCGTCGGCTGGGCCGCTCCGGCCGCCGCAACCTTGGTGCTCCTGCTTTCAGCCTTCGCCTGTGCGACGCCGGCCGGTAGCAGCGGAGCTATGGCCTCTGAAGCCGCGGACTCTCAGGGGACACCTTCCGCAACGTCCCCGGCACCGACAGCCACTGCGTCGCCGGCACCGGCATCCACGACGTCGCCGCTGGCGAACCCCGACCTGAAACCCGACAGGGAATCCGCCATGAAGTCCACGGTCGAGGCGGTCCTGAACGCCGCCATCCGCGGCGGCAGTCAGCCCGAAACGGCGGGCATCCGCGCGTCGTTGGTTAAGGCAGGGATTCCGGCCGACGCTGTGGAAGTCACAGCCGGGCGGACGCCCACGGCATGGCTGTCGACGCCGTCGAGGCCGGAGTGCGCGACGGCAACGACTGCATCGTGGCCCAGATCCGCACCGGCACCGTCACCGTCGCTGTGCTGCTGCCGGGTCTGGCCTCCGGGGGCTGCCTCGTGGGCGTCCGGGACTGAGCCGAACCCTCGAACGCCGTTAAGTGGCCGATCCGGGCTCACGGAATGTGAGTTATCCCGCCCGAACCACTAGATTTGTAGGCATGGCGGAATTTATCTACACAATGACCAAGGCCCGTAAGGCTGTCGGCGAAAAACTCATCCTCGATGACGTAAGCATGTCCTTCTTCCCGGGGGCCAAGATTGGCGTTGTCGGCCCGAATGGTGCCGGTAAGTCCACCATTCTCAAGATCATGGCCGGCCTGGACACTCCCTCCAACGGTGAGGCCCGGCTCAGCCCCGGCTACACGGTAGGCATCCTGCTGCAGGAGCCGCCGCTGAACGAAGACAAGACCGTCCTGGGCAACGTCCAGGAAGGCGTCGGCGAAATCTACGGCAAGATCCAGCGCTTTAACGCGATCTCCGAGGAAATGGCCAGCCCCGACGCTGACTACGATGCCCTCCTCGAGGAAATGGGACAGCTGCAGGAAGCGATCGACGCTGCCGACGCCTGGGACATCGATTCCCAGCTGGAACAGGCTATGGACGCACTGCGCTGCCCGCCCGCCGACGCCGACGTCACCCTGCTCTCCGGTGGTGAGCGCCGCCGCGTCGCGCTGTGCAAGCTCCTGCTGCAGAAGCCGGACCTGTTGCTCCTCGACGAGCCCACCAACCACCTTGACGCCGAGAGCGTGCTGTGGCTGGAACAGCACCTCTCCAGCTACTCCGGTGCCGTCCTTGCCGTAACCCACGACCGGTACTTCCTCGACCACGTGGCCGAGTGGATCGCCGAAGTGGACCGCGGCCACCTGTACCCGTACGAGGGCAACTACTCCACGTACCTGGAGAAKAAGCGCGCCCGCCTGGAAGTCCAGGGCAAGAAGGACGCTAAGCAGGCCAAGCGCCTGACCGAGGAACTCGAATGGGTCCGGTCCAACGCCAAGGGACGCCAGACCAAGTCCAAGGCCCGTCTGGCCCGCTACGAGGAAATGGCTGCCGAGGCAGACCGTACCCGCAAGCTCGACTTCGAAGAGATCCAGATCCCGCCGGGCCCGCGCCTGGGCGGACTCGTGCTGGAGGCCAAGGGTCTCCAGAAGGGCTTCGATGACCGCACCCTGATCGATGGACTGTCCTTCAGCCTGCCCCGCAACGGCATCGTCGGCGTCATCGGTCCCAACGGCGTCGGCAAGTCCACCCTCTTCAAGACCATCGTGGGCCTGGAACCGCTCGACGGCGGCGAACTGAAGATCGGCGATTCCGTCAAGATCTCCTACGCCGACCAGAGCCGCGGCGGCATCGACCCGAACAAGACCCTGTGGGAAGTCGTGTCCGACGGCCTCGACTACATCCAGGTCGGCCACGTCGAAATGCCGTCCCGCGCCTACGTGGCCGCTTTCGGCTTCAAAGGCCCGGACCAGCAGAAGAAGGCCGGGGTGCTCTCCGGTGGTGAGCGCAACCGCCTCAACCTGGCGCTGACCCTCAAGCAGGGTGGCAACCTGCTGCTCCTCGACGAACCGACCAACGACCTCGACGTCGAAACCCTCAGCAGCCTCGAAAACGCCCTGCTCGAATTCCCGGGCTGCGCCGTCGTCGTCTCGCACGACCGCTGGTTCCTTGACCGGGTGGCCACCCACATCCTCGCCTACGAAGGCGACGAGGAGAACCCGTCCAAGTGGTACTGGTTCGAGGGCAACTTCGAATCCTACGAGGAGAACAAGGTCGAGCGCCTGGGCCCGGATGCGGCCAAGCCGCACCGGGTAACCCACCGCCGCCTCACCCGCGACTAAGCCCGCAAGACTTACAGCGCCGCGAAAAAGCCGGCTCCCGCCTGAACTGTTTCAGGGGGAGCCGGCTTTTTGTGTGCGGTGGGCCTGTGCGCCGAGGACGCCGTGTGCCGAGGACACCGTGTCCCAGCCGCCGGACGGGGGAGTACTGGCAGCCCTTGGCCTTGCGGATCAGGTGCTGCAGCGCCCTCGATCAGACGGCGGCCTGCACGGCGCCCTTCGCGGTGTTCTTCAGGTCGGTGTTTTTGAAGTCGTTCGGGACGCGGATCATGCCTTCCTGGGCCACCGTCGCCACGTGCCGGCCGTCCCGGCTGAAGATTTTGCCCGTCGCGAGGCCCCGTGCGCCCTGGGCGCTGGGCGATTCCTGGACGTACAGGAGCCACTCGTCGACCCTGACCGGCCGGTGCCACCACATGGCGTGGTCCAGGCTTGCCACGGACATCCCCGGCGTAATCCAGCTCATGCCGTGCCTGCGGAGGATGGATTCGAGCAAGGTGTAGTCGCTCGCGTAGGCCAGGGCCGCCCGGTGCAGGCCGGCGTCGTCGGGCATCGGGCCGAAGGTCTTCATCCACACGGCGTTGCGGGCCTCCCGCGGTCCCTTGGCCGAGACATACAGCGCCGGATCGACGTGGCGGATATCGAACGGCCGCTCGTAGGCCCAGTGCCGGGCCACGGGGTGATCGAACTTGCCCAGCAGGTCGGCCGTGCTCGGCAGCGATTCGGGGTCCGGGATCCCGGCGGGCATCTCGGACTGGTGCTCGATCCCCTCGTCCTCGGCCTGGAAGGACGCGATCATCGACAGGATGGGCATGCCCTCCTGATAGGCGTGGACCCGGCGGGCCGAGAACGACCGCCCGTCGCGCAGGCGCTGCACACCGAAGGTGATCGGCTTGTTGGCGTCTCCGGGCCGGAGGAAGTAACCGTGCATGGAGTGCACGCTGCGGTCCGGATCGACGGTGCGGCTGCCGGCTATCAGGGACTGCGCCAGCACCTGGCCGCCAAAGACGCGCTGCTTGGGCTGTTGCTGGGAGGGACCCATGAAGATGTCCTCGTCCGTCCGGGCGCCCTCGAGCTCGCCGAGGTTGAGAAGTTGGATGAGCGAGGAGGTGGGGTCCTGGGTCGGGAGCCCCAAGAGTCCGGCTTCGGCTTCAGTCATGGTCTGACTCTAGACGGCGTCCAGCGCCGCTCCAAAGAAGCGCAGCCGGTAGAGTCAGTAGTGTGTCTGATGTCCTAACCCAGCCCCTGCAGTTCACCGATCCCCGCGACCTCGACGACCTGCGCACCTTCGCGACGCGCGCCAAGTCCATTGACGACGGCGCCATCCGGCTCCAGGCCGCTGGCCCCGTCCTGGCCGCCTACGTCTGCGTCCTGCGGCCCCGGCTCCTGGGCGAATCCACCCCCACCATCCTGGGCCTGCGGACCATGGCGCTGGCACAGCCGGCGGACACTGACGTGACAGTGCCGCTGTCCGCCGTGCTGGACCGCCTGGCACGGGCGGGGGAGCACGACGTCGAACTTCCCGTCCCGCCGGTGACCGTCAGCGAGTCGTGGGCCGGGATCGGCGCGCCGCGCGCCGGCTGGGAACTGCTCGGCACCGTCCAGGACACCGCCCTGCGGACCGCAGCGGAGGCCGGGATCAGGGAGATCGCCGCGATCATTCCGGACAAGCCCGGTGCGTTGATCGTCAACAACGCCAGGGCAACGGTCTGGGGCCGGGAACTGCCCGACGCCGGCGGCCTGCCGGCCGGGGCCGCGTTCGCCGCGCTCACCCTGGGCTTCCTGGCAGAGGGCGAGCAACGGCTCTACCGGGCCGGGCGCTGGTTCCGGCTCAGCGGCACCCGCGGCCACGTGCTGGTCCGGACCGGCACCGGGCTCTAGGAAGCTCCGGCGCCCTCCGCGCTCAGCCCTCCGACGGGCTGTTCACCATGGACAGGGCTGCCCGCTCCATGTAGTCCCAGAGCGTACCCTCATACAGCGGCGGCAGCTCCAGGGCATCCACCGCGGCACGCATGTGGAACAGCCAGCGTTCCTTGGCCTCCGGTGTCACCCGGAACGGCATGTGGCGCATCCGCAGCCGCGGATGCCCGCGCTCCTCGCCGTACGTCGTCGGCCCGCCCCAGTACTGTTCCAGGAACATCAGGAAGCGCCGCTTGGCCGGGCCAAGGTCCTCTTCCGGGTACATGGCGCGCAACAGCGGATCTGTTGCGACGCCGTCGTAGAAGACATCGATGAGCTTCACGAAGGTCTCGTGGCCGCCCACGGCGTCGTAGAAGTTGTCCGTGTAGCCGGGCTGGCTGAACGGATCGTTCTGCAGCAGCTGCCTGGGCTGGCTGGGTTCGCTGGCGCTGGGAATCGTCATTTCACTATTCTCCGGCCTTCTGCTGGGGTGCGCTGTCGGCCTCGTCTGCCGGGGACGTCTCGGGCGGAATGTACGTGCCCTGGGAGCGGTTGCCCACCCGCAGGATTTCGCCGTTGCGCAGGTACCAGATGGTGCCGTCGTCGGCCCGGACCCGGGTGATCCGCAGGTTCATGGCCTCGACTGTGCCCACCACCTCGGAAGTCTCGATGATGTCGCCAATGCCGTACTGGTCCTCGAAGGTAATGAAGATGCCGGCGAGGAAGTCGCGGATCAACTGCTGGGCACCGAAGCCGATGGCCACACCGAGGATCCCGACGCTCGTCAGGATGGGAGCCACGTCCACGTTCAGGTACTTGAGCACGTACACGATGGTGAGGACGGCGATCAGGACGCCGACCACGCTGCGGAGCAGGGCGCCGATTGTCTCTGCCCGCTGGACGCGGCGTTCGTGGTCCAGGGCGCGGAACGCCGGAGCGACCCAGCGGAAGTGCGACTTCTTGAAGAGTGTGCTGCCCGCCGCGACCCGTTTGGTGATTCCGGTGATCACGAAGGATGCCGCCAGCCACACGGCGACGCCGATGCCCAGGCTGATGAGGCCACCTGGCAGGTTGACAGCCGAGATGTCCGGTGCGGTGATTGGTTCGATGGTGGTCAGGCTGATCATCGGTGAGGGAAAACTCCTTGTCTACTGCAGCCCTGCTGCCGGCCGGCAGCAGGGCTGGGCGTCCGGAAAGGCGGCTTGCGTTCGCCGGGCGCATAACGCTCTGGTCTACTTCAACATTAGCGCCGTAGCGTGGCCCCATGCGCATCCTGGTCCTTGGCGGCACGGCCTTCCTGTCAGCTGAAATAGCCCGGCAGGCCCTCGCCGCCGGGCACGACGTCACATGCCTGGCCCGCGGTTCCGCCGCCGCGCCGCCCGACGGCGCCACCTGGCTGCGCGCGGACCGATCGCAGGGGAAGACCGCGTACGAAGGGGCCGCCGGCAGCGGCGCGTGGGACGCCGTCGTCGACGTCTCGCGGGACCCTGACCAGGCACGTGAGGCCCTCGAGACGCTGGCAGGCTCGGCCCGGCACTGGACCTTCATCTCCAGCTGCTCGGTCTACGCTGACAACTCAGTGGCCGCCGAGGCCGAAGACGCCCAGGTGCTCCCGCCGCTGGCTCCGGGCACGGAGCTGACCATGGAAAACTACGGCGAGGCCAAGTCCGCGATCGAGCACCTGACCCGGGAACTGGCAGGCGGCAAGGCGCACCTCTGCCGCGCCGGCCTGATCGGCGGACCCGGGGACGGCTCCGACCGCTACGGGTACTGGCCGGCCCGATTCGCCCGGGACAACGATCCCGTCCTGGTCCCGGACATCCCCGCCGACGCCACCCAGATCATCGACGTCCGCGATCTCGCTGCCTGGATCCTCACCGCCGCCGGGAACGGAACCACTGGGGCGCTGAACGCCGTCGGTGAGCCGGTGCCCTTTGCCGCCTATCTGGAGGAAGCCCGCCAGCTCGCCGACGCCGACTCCGAGGTGGTTGTCGCCCCCGAGGACTGGCTGGCGTCGCACGGTGCGAACTACTGGGCCGGCCCGGACTCGCTGCCGCTGTGGCTGCCGCCAGGCCACGAGGGCTTCGCGACCCGCAGCAACGACGCTGCCCGGACAGCGGGGCTGCGGCTCCGGCCGTGGATGGACACGCTGCGGGACACCCTGGCGGATGAACGCCGCCGCGGACTCGGCCGTGAACGCAAGGCCGGCATGAGCCCGGAGACGGAGCGCCGGCTGGTGTCCGAGTACCGGGCAGAGGCCTCGACCAGCCCGGCTGACGGCGCCGCCTGAAAACGATTCCGCCTGAAAACTATTCAGTCAGCCTGGCCCTCCACCACAGCCGTCGGCTCGTGCAACACCGGGAAATTCACGCTGCGGGCGATGAAACAGACCTTGTTGGCCTCCACGTGGAGTTCCTCAAGGACATCCGGTGCCGCCGCTTCCGCCACCGTCACCCGGGGCCTCAGCGTGACGGATTCGAACTGCCCGCTGCCGTCCCGGTTGGTCCGCATCAGGCCCTCGGCCCGGTCCTCGTAGGCCGTCACCACAACACCGTGCTTCACGGCCACGTGCAGGAAGGAGAGCATGTGGCACTGCGAGAGCGCGGCCAGCAGCAGCTGTTCGGGGTTGTAGCGCTCCCGGTCCCCGTGGAAGGTCGGATCGGCCGAGCCGCGCAGCACCGGCAGCCCGGGGATCTCGACGTCGTGGTCCCGAGAGTAACCGCGGTACGAGGACGTCCCGGCCCCGCGGTTCCCGGTCCAGCGGACGGTCAGCGCATAGTGATGTTCGTCAAGGCTCATGACTCCAGCCTAGAACGACAGAACCCCGGCGCCGCACAAGGGCGGCGCCGGGGTTCCAGGCTTGCCGGGGGTCCGGTGCCTTGGTCGTTAGCCGACGTCGGCCTGGCGGGCGCGCAGGGCGCGGGCAACGCCGTCGCGGTTCTCCAGCATCATCCGGCGCAGCGCGGCACTGCCTTCCGGCAGCGAGGCCAGGAACTCATCCGTGCGGTCCACCGTGGCCTGCGTGGTCAGCTGGGCCGGGTAGAGCCCGACGACGATCTGCGAGGCCAGCGCGTGGGTGCGGCTTGCCATGATGCCCGGGACGGCCTCGAAGTACTTCTCGGCGTACGGCTCGAGCAGGGACGTGTCCAGGACCCGGGTAAAGCCCGTCACCGCGGAGCCCTGCAGGGCGTTGGACAGATCGCCCTTGACCACAATCGATTCCCAGGCCGCGGCCTTGGCCTCCGGAGTGGGGATGGCGGCCTTGGCCAGGGCCGCCGCGTTCTGGCCGTTGGAGGTGTTGTCGTGCTTCAGTTCCTCGTCGATCCGCTCCTGCCCGGCGCGGCCGCCGGCCACGAGGGAAGCCAGCAGCTCCCACCGCAGGTCCTGGTCCACGCTCAACCCATCGAGGGTGAGTGAGCCGTCCAGCAGCCCGGAGACCGTGTCCAGCTGCCCGGCACTGCGGGCCAGCAGGGCGTAGGACTTCACGAACTGCAGCTGGGCGTCCGAGCCGGCCGGCACCGCCGATGCGAGCTCCCAGAGCTTGTCGGCCGCGGCCACGGCGGTGGCCTCCTGGTGCTCCTCGGCCACGTAGAAGGTCAGCGTGGTGGCCAGCTGCCGGAGCTGGACCAGGATCACGGAGGAATCGGATTCCTCGGCAATGTTGGCGAGGATCAGCTCCACGTACCCGCGGGCCGGGGATTCGCCGTCGCGCGCCGCATCCCAAGCCGAGCCCCAAACGAGCGTGCGGGGGAGGCTCTGGCTGAAGTCCTTCAGGTGCGCCGTTGCGGTGGCGAGGGACTTCGGATCCAGCCGCACCTTGGCGTAGGCGAGGTCGTCGTCGTTGAGCAGGATCAGGTCCGGCTGGGCCAGGCCGGCCAAGGCCGGAACTTCGGTGCGCTCGCCGTCGACGTCGAGCTCCTCGCGGTGCACCCGCTCCAGCTTGCCGGTCCCGTTGAGGTTGTAGAAGCCGACGGCGAGGCGGTGCGGGCGCAGGGTCGGTTCGCTCTCGATCGCCGACTGCACGATGGCGAAGGACTCGATGGTGCCGTCCGCGGACGCCGAGATTTCCGGTGTCAGGGTGTTCACGCCGGCGGTCTCCAGCCAGAGCTGCCCCCACCGTTCCAGGTCGCGGCCGCTGGCCTTCTCGAGTTCGGCCATGAGGTCGCTGAGCTCGGTGTTCTGCCAGGCGTGCTTGCTGAAGTACTCCCGCACCCCGGACATGAATTGCTCCGGGCCCACCCAGGCGACGAGCTGGCGCAGCACCGACGCGCCCTTGGCGTAGGTGATCCCGTCGAAGTTCACCTCGACGTCCTGGAGGTCGTTGATCTCGGCGAAGATCGGGTGCGTGGTAGGCAGCTGGTCCTGCCGGTAGGCCCAGGACTTCTCCACGGACGCGAACGTGGTCCAGGCGTGGCCGAACTCAGTGTTCTCGACGGCGGCCAGGTGGGACATATATTCGGCGAAGGACTCGTTGAGCCAGAGGTCGTTCCACCAGCGCATGGTGACGAGGTCGCCGAACCACATGTGCGCGAGCTCGTGCAGCACGGTGATGGCGCGGCGTTCCACCTGGGCATCGGTGACCTTGCCGCGGAAGACGTAGCCTTCCAGGATGGTGACGGCCCCGGCGTTCTCCATGGCGCCGGCGTTGAACTCCGGCACGAAGAGCTGGTCGTACTTCTCGAACGGGTACGGGCAGCCGAACTGGGCCTCGAAGAACTCGAAGCCCTGCCGGGTGAGCTCGAAGATGTTGTCCGCATCGAGGTACTGCATGAGCGACTTGCGGGCGAAGATGCCCAGCGGGGTGACGTTGCCCGCCGCCGACGTGACCTCGCTGCGCACTGACTGGTACGGCCCGGCGATCAGCGCGGTGACATAGGAGGACAGCCGCGGTGTCGGCGTGAACTCCCAGACAGAGCGGGCGGCCCCATCCGCGCCGGGGATGGTCTCCACCGGCACCGGGGTGGGGGAGTTGGACACGACATCCCAGTGCGAGGGGGCGGTGACGGTGAACGTGAAGCTGGCCTTCAGGTCGGGCTGTTCGAAGACGGCGAACATGCGCCGCGAATCCGGGACCTCGAACTGGGTGTACAGGTAGACCTCGTTGTCCACCGGATCCACGAAGCGGTGCAGGCCTTCACCGGTGTTCATGTACGGGGCTTCGGCGACTACCAGCAGGTCGTTCTCGGCCGCGAGGTCCGGGAGCTGGATCCGGACGCCGTCGGAGACCTCGGCCGGATCCAGTTCGCGGCCGTTGAGGCTGACGCTGTGCACGGCGTGGGTGACGGCGTCGATGAAGGTCGACGAGCCGGGCTTGGCCCGGAACTTCACGGCCGTGGTGGAGCCGAAGACCTTCTCGCCGCGGGTCAGGTCCAGGCTGACCTCGTAGGAATCGACGTCGATCAGGGCGGCGCGCTCGCGGGCTTCGGCGCGGGTCAGGTTCATACCGGGCAAAGGGGCCTCCAGAAGAAGATGGATACTGCCGGCCGGCCGCGGCCGCGGTCGCCGGCGATACTGTGAAATTATTCTTTCACGTTAGCGGCCCTTGGCAAGTTAGCCCGGTCACAACCGGCCCCAAGGCCTCGGCGCCCACTCCACGATTTGCCACGAATGGCCGCTAAGCCGAGGCGGGTTCTAACGGTCGTTGCAACACCCAACACTTTGGGAGTTGCAACGACCGTGTCGTTTTTAACGGAGGAAACAGCCCGGCGGCGGAAGTACACGCCGGAGCAGAAGGACCAGTTCTTGTCGGTGGTGGACCGGCTGGGGAGTGTGAGCGCGGCCGCGGCGGAGCTCGGATTCAATCAGATGACGTGCTATCAATGGGCGCGCAAAGCGGGAC
>NZ_JBFTZW010000043.1:0-25989 GCF_056406555.1 Arthrobacter sp. P1_B4 | reverse complement strand
ATCCAACACGGTACGCCCTGAGGGTAGGTTCGCTGCGTCATATCTCGCTCCCGTCCATGGACATAGCCTAGCGAGCGGGGGCCCGGCCGGGCGCTCAACTCCTCTATTAAGTAGTCTTACTATGAGTCTTTGAGAGGTCCTTCGGACCCCGGTCAGGAAAGATCCGATATGGGCCGAGCCGTTGCCTGGTCAGGCACCTACGGCCGCCGTCAACTAAAGGTGGAGTAGCAATGGTGCCAGGTTCAAAATCCGACAAGAAACGCGGCGTCCTTTTCGACGTCGACGGGACCTTGATTGACTCCAGCTATTTCCACGCCCTTGCCTGGTGGCAGGCGTTCCGGCGGGAGGGGCTGGACGTCCAGATCTCGGCTATCCACCGCTGCGTCGGCATGGGCGGCGACAAGCTCATCGAACACTTGGTCCCCGGGTGCACCAAGGACATGCAGGCAGACCTCAAGTCCTCGCACGGCGCCGTGTTCGCCACGTTTTGGCCTTCCCTGCGCCCCTTCGACTCTGCCCGGGACCTCCTGGCCGCATGCTCCGGCGCCGGGCTGGCCGTGGGTTTGGCGTCATCAGCGCAGGAGCGCGACCTGGACATCGCCCGGCGCCTCCTGGACGCCGGCACGTCCATCGATGCGTGGACCAGTTCCAACGACGCCGCCGAGAGCAAGCCCGCTCCCGACATTCTGCTGGCGTGCCTGGACAAGCTTGGGCTCAGCCCGGCGGACGTCGTATTTGTTGGCGACGCCGTCTGGGACGTGCTGGCGGCGGCGGCAATCGGAGTTCCCGCCATTGCCCTGACCTGTGGCGGAATCAGCGAAGCCGAGCTGCGGGAGGCCGGTGCCGCAGAGGTCTACGACAATCCGCGGCACCTGTTGGAAAACCTTGAAAGCAGCGCGATTGGAAAGCTGAGCGCCTGATTACGGCACGCCTGGCCTCAAGGCGCCCGGAGCCTCCCGGCGCGGACTGCCCACCCAGGGCCCAAGTCAGCCAGCGGCGAATTGAACACAGCGTGGTCCGCTGAGTTGTGACGTGGCGGCCCGGCTCAGGGATTACTTCGTCGTTTGGCTGCGGCGAGTTCGCGTTCCAAGTGCCGGTTGGCCGCCTCCAGCTCGAGGACGACCCGGATCCCGGCAAGGTTGAGCCCGTCCTGAAGGAGCGCGCTGATCCTGCGAAGCGCTACCAAATCCTGTTCGCTGTACAGGCGGGTACCGCCGTCGGTCCGGCCCGGCTGCAACAGCCCCTTGCGTTCGTAGAGACGCAAATTCTGCTGTCCCATCCCCACGAGTTCGGCCGCCACAGAGATGGCATAGACGCCCGCGGCCCCGCCGGTGTCCGGCCCCATAGGATCCTCCTAAGACCTGTGAATTAACCTCTTGCACCAGTGTGGCACCGGTGTTATAAAAAATCTATCGCAGCCAGAATAGATAATCTGGCTGGGCAACGTCATACACGATCTGTAGGGAGTGACATAGCCATGCTGATGCGCACCGACCCGTTTCGCGAGCTCGACCGGCTCACCCAGCAGGTCCTCGGCACGGCGGCCAGGCCCGCCGCGATGCTCATGGACGCTTGGCAAGCCGGAGAGGAATTTGTCGTCGCATTCGATCTGCCCGGGGTGGACGTCGACTCGGTGGAGATCGACGTCGAACGCAACGTCCTGACGGTCCGCGCCGAACGGAAGAATCTGACAGACAACACCACGGAACTAATTGCGTCCGAGCGTCCCCGCGGCGTTTTCAGCCGCCAGATCGTCCTCGGCGATGCACTGGACACCGAGGCGGTGAAGGCCAGCTACGACGCGGGCGTGCTGTTGCTACGGATCCCCATCGCCGCAAAGGCAAAACCCCGCCGGATCCAGATCGAGACCAGCAGTGACCAGGCCCGCGAGATCAGCGCCTGACTGCCTCCACACTGACGCCGTCAGGAAAGCAGTCAGCCAAGCAGGGAATTGAGCGACGGCGCCCAGCCCAGGCGGGGGCGTCGCCCACCGGGCAGAATTCTCACCACATCCCAGGCCGGATCCGGAACAACGAAGTCAGCCAAGCTGAAGCCGAGGGGCCGGCCACGAGCAACAGCAGGAAAGGAACTGACATGACCACCACCCACTTTGACCGGTTCCTTAGCGAAGCTCTCGCCACTGGCCGCGAGTCCGACACCGGATTGGGGAAGGAGGAGCTCTACGGCCTCTACACGAGTTGGTGCCTGATAAACCAGGACCGGCCGCTACGGATTACATTCTGGCCAGCGCGCCCAACCTGGCCTGATCCGGCACACCTCCCGGCGGGCGCAGGCCTCGAACCCACTCCAACTTGCGGAAGCAGGTCACAAGTGCGCCCGCCGGTGTGCTCGCGTCGTTCCCGGAATCATTACTTCTTGAAGGCGTCCTTGACCTTTTCGCCGGCCTGCTTCAGGTCAGCTTTGACTTGGTCCCCTTTGCCTTCGGCTTCCAGCGCCGGGTCGTTGGTAGCTTTGCCGGCCGCTTCTTTGCTCTTGCCACCGAGATTCTCGGCGGCGTTCTGGATCTTGTCTCCCGCTCCCATGATGGTCCTCCGATGGTTCCGCCGCGGGCCGGTCGCCAGCGACGATACTAAAAGTTTAAGCACCCAGGGTTTGCAGCGCGAGATGCTGGGCATCGCGTGGGCGGATCACAGCCCAGGTGCTGCCGGCGCTTTGGATGCTCACGGTTCCGGAATGCTCACGGTTCCGGAATGCTCACGGCTTCGCGGCAGGCGCGAGTCTGGTCCGGCAAGTGTCCAGCAGCAATGTCTCCAGGGCCCGAATTTGGGCCGCCGCGCGGTTGCTTAGCTGTTCCATGCGGTCCGGGTCGATGCGCTTGTCTTCACGTGACAGCACCCGGAGTGTCTTCCAGAGCAGCAGTTTTCCGGTGACGGCTGAGATCAGCGACTCAAGCTCGAGTTGCCCTTTGGCTCCCTCGATGGAATGCAGCGGGTTGAGCGGATCGAGGGCGGCAACCTGCGCCCCGGCCCAGGCAACGGGCTTCTTGTAGGCAGGCATGCTCGAATGAAGTTGTTCGCAGATTTCTTCCAGCGCCCGTTTGTCTTCACTCACCTCGGCTGCGAGCCTGCCGACTTCGCCGGCATGGGACGTGTCCCGCCAGGACTTGGCGGCCTGCTCGAAGAGACGCTCCCCCGCGCTGGCGGCGGTCAGATGGCTGTGCAAGTATGCGGACAAGGAATGGCTGGCAGCTGTATCTTCGGAATCGGCGCTCTTCTTCATCGCAATTTCCCCTCTGTGATCGGACTGATGGTCGTCTGCGGACCGGCTGTGTCCCCGGCATGGTCGGGGGATTTGCTGCGGGGTGTGCCGTCGAAGCTGCGGATCCGGTCCACCACCGCAGTGGTGGACTGTTCAGGAACGTAGTCCAGGATCGCCACCCGGCCGCCATAGCGCTCCACGACGGAGGTTTCTGCCAGCATTTCGGGGCTGTAGTCGCCGCCCTTTGCGTAGATCTCCGGACGGATCCTCTTGAGCAGGGGAATGGGCGTGGGAGTGTCGAAAACTGTGACATAGTCCACGCAGCTAAGGGCGGCAATCACAGCGGCACGGTCTGTGATGGTGTTAATGGGTCGTCCGGGCCCTTTCAACCGGCTGACGGATTCGTCGCTGTTCAGAGCCACCACCAGGACATCGCCCAACTGTTTGGCTTGATTGAGGTAACGGGTGTGGCCGCGGTGCAGGACGTCGAAGCACCCGTTGGTGAGAACCACGCGGCGTCCCTCCTCACGGTGCCGGCGCACTTGCCGGGCGAGCTCGTCGGCGTCGAGGGCGGCACCGGTGAACCCCTCAAGGTGACGGCTGAGATCCTCAGTACTGCACACCGAAGTTCCCGGACGGTGCACCGCAACGTCGGCGGCGGCCTGGGCAAGATCAACGCTGGTGGTCAGCGGCAGTGACGCCGCCCGGGCAACTGTCAGCGCGGCAACGAAAGTGTCGCCTGCGCCGGATGCTTGCGCCTCCTGGACGGGACGTGCCCAGGTCCGGTGGACTTCCCCGGATTTGGGCAACAGAACCGTCCCTTCGCGATCCAGCGTCACAACTACCGCCTCCGCGCCGGCCGCCTCCAGCAGCTCGTTGCGGTGATCGACGACGGCGGCCGCCCGCTCGGGTCCGGCGGTGAGCTTAACGCCGAGCATGGCGGCAGCTTCCAGGGCGTTCGGGGTGGCCAGGTCCGGTTTCAGTCCGGCCCAGGCGCGTGGCTGATGCGCGTCCACGACCAGCAGAAGATCCGAGCGTCCCGGCAGCACGTCAAACAGGGCGCTCCGTACCGCTCCGCTGAGCGCCCCGGCTCCGTAGTCACACAGGACCACTGCGTCCTGGTCTTGCAGCAATTGAGGGATACATTGTGCCAGTCGGCTCAAGGCCTCCGCCGGGGTCTCACCTGCGACTTCGTCGAGCCGGAGCAGAATTTGGCCGCCGCTGCTGATCCGGATTTTGGTGGTTGTGGTCAGACCGGCCACCTGGTCCACGTAGGTGGCGTCCACGCCACTGTCCCCTAATTGGCGGAGCAGCTCGGCCGAGGCATCATCGCGCCCCGTTAGCCCTGCCAGTCGTACCTTGGCCCCGAGGGCGGTCAGGTTCATGGCGGTGTTGGCGGCGCCGCCCGGAGAGAATTTCCGCTGGCCGACTTCCACGACCGGGGCCGGCGCCTCACGACAGAGCCGGTCAATGGATCCCGACCACCAGCCGTCGAGCATCACATCGCCGATGACGGTGATGGAAGGCTCAGCCGCCGCCAGCCGTCGGGGCAGCCAGCCGGTCAGGCCGCGCTGGTCCGAGAGGCCGCCCCGGCGCTCGTCGCCATCCTGCGGGCGCGGGCGGGTCACGGCTTCACCCCGCAAAGTCTGATCTGCACGATCGCTGGCATGTTGTTCCTTTCCGGCGGCACTGTGGTTTGAATGCAAACTGCCCGGTCACGGTCCGGGCGGGAGATCACTCTTACGTAGACCCATACCCTCGTGCCGGGGCATCTACACCCTGCAGCCACGGACAGTTTCACGTTCCCGAACATCCAGTGCCGGTCCGCGGAAACCGGACGATTGCTTGCGGGGCGAAATGTAGCCAAAGGTTGCGTCCGGGACTTATGGTGGCCCCACACATGTGCACCGGACGGACAGGACAGGACGGGTGGTGGCGGACCTCAGGGCGGAATTCGGCGGAGCTGACATAGCGGGCTGGGGCGTCGGGCCGGTGCTGAAAAAATTTCCGAAGGTCTCGCGGATCGCGGTCCTGCGGGGCGGCGGGCTGGGTGATCTGCTGTTTGCCCTGCCGGCAGTGTCGGCGCTCGTCGCGGCGTACCCCGGGGCAAGTGTCACGATGCTGGGGACCCCCGTCCACACTGAACTGCTGGGCGGCACCCTGGGGCCGGTCAGAGACGTCCGGGTGCTGCCCATAGTTGAAGGCTTGAGGCCCGGCAGGCAAGACCCCGCAGCGATCGACGCCTTCCTGGCCTCCATGCGGGACGAGGAGTTCGATCTCGCAGTTCAGCTCCATGGCGGCGGCCGCTACTCCAATCCGTTCCTCCTGCGCTTGGGGGCCCGCCACACCGTGGGAACGCGGACGGCCGACGCTGCGCCACTGGAGCGTAGCGTCCCCTACGCCTATTACCAGCACGAGCCGCTTCGGGGGCTGGAGGTGGCGGGACTGGCCGGCGCTCCCCCGGTTGATCTGGAAGCCAGGCTGCGGCCACAGGACCAGCACCTGTCCAAGGTCAAGGAATTCCTTGATCGCCTCCGCGACAGCCCGGCAACCCCTGTTGTGGCTGTCCATCCCGGCGCCATGGATCCCCGCCGGCGCTGGCCGGCGGAGAGGTTCGGCGAGGTGGCGGCGGCCTGCGCCGCCGATGGCTGCCGTGTGGTGGTAGTGGGCACCGCGGACGAACGGCAACTCGCTGACGGGGTCGTGACGGCGGCCGGCTCAGACCGGGTCATCTCACTGGCCGGCACACTCAGCCTGGGCGCCTTGGCGGCGTTGTTGGACAGCTGTGCTGTGTTGCTGGGCAATGACAGCGGCCCCCGTCATCTGGCCCAGGCCCTGGGGACGCCGACGGTGGGCTTGTACTGGGTTGGCAACCTGATCAACGCAGGGCCGCTGGGCCGAAGCCTGCACCGCATCCATCTGTCATGGGTGACGCGGTGCCCACAATGCGGCGCCGACCTCACCCAGGTGGGATGGACGGCGCCGCGCTGCGAGCACGATACCTCCCTCCTGGCGGGAATCAGTCCGGCGGATGTTTGCGCGGACGTGCGGTGGTTCATGGCCAGGACTCCTCTTGCGCATGGCAGATGAGCAACTCGCGGACTTCACAACCCGGAGGCTGGGAAAGTGCAAACATCACGGCCTGCGCCACCCTGGCCGGATCGTTCAGGCGCGAACCGTCCTGGGGCTTGTACTTCTCGGCCCGGTCGTCGAAGAACCGGGTATTCATCCCGCCCGGGATCAGCGTGGTCACGCCGATCTCTGCACCCGTCTCCGCGGCAAGCGCCTGGCTGAATCCGATGACGCCGAACTTGGACGCGCAGTATGCCGAAGCCTCCGGCAGCGCCCGCAACCCCAACGTCGAGGCCACCGTGACAACCCGGCCGCGGGAGGATTTCAGGTACGGCAGGGCCGCCCGCACCACCGAGACTGTACCGAGGAGATTGACGAAGATGACCTGTTCCCAGTCGTCTGCCGGGACGTCCTCGAGCTTTCCGCACCGGTCAATTCCTGCCGCTGTCACCACCGCGTCCAATCCTCCCAGGGCCTCCGCGGCCTGCGCAATGGCGGCCGTCACCGCTGCCCGGTCAGCAACATCGACTTCGAGGGCCTTCGCCGCGGACACGTTCCGGACATCGCGGTCGAGGACGAACGGCGTCCCGCCGGCGTCGAGCACGGCGTTGACGACGGCGGCACCAAGTCCTGATCCCCCTCCGCTCACCACGACCCTGCCGGGCGTGGATGGGGCAGGTGGGCTAAACCTTTTCATGGTGTTCCTTTCATTAGCGGCCAATACCTGGCCGGTTTGGATTCACGGGAATTGGATTCAGATGGTCTGACCATTTGCCGCTGGGTCAGCCCACGCGGGCGAGCGCCGCGGCGAGCAGGGTCGTGGAGCGGGCAGGGTGGTAGGGAACGGTAAGGCACCGGCCTCCCCAGCTCTCCACCAAGGCGGACTCGGGCAGTTGTTCTGCGTCGTAGTCACCGCCCTTCACCCAGATGTCCGGGCGCAGCCGTTCAAGGCACCGTTCCGGGGTGTCCTCGTCAAACACCACTACGGCGTCCACGCTTTCGAGGGAAAGCAGCAGCTCGGACCTGTCGTGTTCGCCCATGATGGGACGGCTTGCCCCCTTGATGCGGCGGGCCGAGGCATCTGAGTTCAGGCAGACGACGAGGCAGTCGCCCAGGGCTCTGGCTGCTGCGAGGGTGCGGGCGTGTCCGGCGTGCAGGATGTCGAAGCACCCGCCGGTCGCAACCACGGTTCCACCGTTTTGCCGCACCCTGCGGACCCAGTCCAGCGGGTCAGTTTCCTGTACCGGGAAGGGAAGTGGCGGAGGCGCCGACGGCAGGGCGGCAACGCCGCCTGTAGCCAGGAATGAAGAGGCCTCGCGGACCGCTCGACGGCAGGAATCTTCGAGCCCCCCTCCGGCCATAAGTTGGACCGCCAGWCTGGCCGCGAGCTTGTCGCCCGCACCGCAAGAATCAGCCACAGCGGTCCGCGGCGCCGGGAGCTGAACAGGCGCGGGTGACGACTCCCGTACGAGGGTCGCTCCCTGTCCGCCCTGTGTGACGAGGACGGCCCTGCTGCGCCAATGCCGCAACAGCTTGCCCGCGAGTTCACCGGTCCCCGCCATCGAGTCCGTCCCTGCCTCCGGGAACGGAGCCGCCGACTCCCTGGCCCTCAKGGCGGCCGCGATGTTGGAGGCCTCGGAGTGGTTTGGTGTCACGACGGCGACCCCTGGAACAGGATCGGCTCCGGCCGGGTGCGGATCCCAGATGACGGGGATGTCCCGGGCGAGGCGTTCGAGTGCAGTGCGCAGGGCACGGTTCGACGTCAGGCCGCGGCCGTAGTCCGCCACGACCACCGCCCCGGCTCCCTCCAGTGCCTGGAGCATGTCTGGCGTCACTTCCGGCAGGGGCCGGCACTGGCAACCTTCGTCAAACCGGGCCACCGGGTGCCCTCCTGCCCGAAGGCGGGTCTTGACCGGGGTCGGCGCTCCTGACGGGCCGGCGACCACGGTGATGCCGCTCAGCTGTTCCAGAAGCCGATGGCCTGGTTCGTCCCGGCCGAGTGCGGTCACGAGGCACACCTGGTGGCCGTCATTGCTCAGCATCCGGGCCACGAGCCCGGCACCCCCGGCTCTCGCTCTGACGGCCGCGACGTCCACGACGGGCACCGGCCCGTCCGGGCAGAGCCGGGTCGCCGAACCGTCAAGGTCAACGTCGAGCAGCACGTCACCCACCACCGCGATCGTCATCGCCTGCCCCGTTGCTGCTGGTCGTGCCGGTCCAGTCGATGGATCTCGGCGTCGAACGCCCGACACATTGCGTGCAAGGCGATCAGATGGCACTCCTGGACGTTGGCTGCGGGCCCGTCGATGGCAATCGCTTCATCGCAACTGAGCGACAGGGGGTTCGGCCCCCGGCCGGTCATAGCCCACGTCGTGACGCCCACCCGGGCGGCAGCCTCGGCCGCGCGGAGGAGGTTGGGGCTTTTTCCGCTTGTAGACAGCAGCATCAGGATGTCCCGGGGGCGGCCGTGCGCCCGCACTTGCCGGGCGTACAGCTCCTCGAAGCCGTAATCATTGGCGATGGCTGTCACCGCGGAGGTCTCGGCGTGCAGCGAAATGGCGGAGAACGGCGCCCTTTCGGCGTCGAAACGTCCCACCAGCTCGGCCGTGAGATGCTGGGCCTCCGCCGCGGAACCGCCGTTCCCGGCGGCAAGCAGGCGGTTTCCGCCCAGCAGCCGCCGGGCAAGTTCCTCGCCCCAGGCAGCCAGTGTCGGGGACTGGCTCAGTAACGATTCCAGGGACGGCAACACACATCCCAGGTGCGCCTGGACTGCTGCGACCGAGTCAGGACGAGTCTTGGTGTCCGCGCTTTCGCCACCATGAACCGCTGACGACACCAGGCCGGCCCACGGGACCGATCGGGATGTGATTTGTGCCTGCGTAAGCGGCGGCTCGATAGTCACAGCACTGCTCCTTCCGCGGCGTGCACTTGGCCGGCGGCGCCCAGCCGCCGGGCCGTAGCGTTTCCGGTGAGGGTCTGCAGATAGGCCTTCTCAGTCTCGGCCGCCACCCGGTCCCAGCTGTAGCGGGCCCGTGCGCGCTGCTGGCCTGCGCGGCCCAGCTCCTCCCGCAGCCCCTTATCGGACAGCAGCCGGGCGAGCGCAGCAGCGGTGGCCCCGGGGTCCAAAGGCGGAACGTGCAGGCCAGTGCCGCCGTCCACTACGGTGTCCCTGAGGCCGCCCACGGCCGAGGCGACCACCGGGACGCCGCAAGCCATGGCTTCGAGGGGCACGATGCCGAACGGTTCGTACCACGGCGTACACGCGACGGCGTCTGCGCTGCGGAAGATCTCCGGCATGGCCTCCCGGGGCACTTGTCCACGGAAGATGACGTGCTCCCGGACACCGAGTTCCGCAGCGATGGCCAGCAGGCGGCGGGCTTCGGCGTCTGACTCAGTCGCTGTGGCATCGCCTCCGCCGCCAACGATCAGGAGTTCGACGTCGGCAAATCCGGCGTCCATCAGCAGCGGCAGTGCCCGGATGACCACGTCGACGCCCTTTCGGGGCACAAGACGTCCGACAGACAGGATTCGGTGGGTCCTGTTGCGTTTGTCGGCGGGTCCGGAACCGGTAAAGAGATCCAGATCGACCCCGCATGGGGCTATCGAGATCTTCTCCGGAGGAATCCCCATCGCTTTGAGCTCGAAGGCTTCGTCGGAGCACGTGGCGATGATCCGGTCCGCACCTTGGCCGACAGACGGCTCCAGCCATTGCCTCTCAACGGGGCTGGTGTCCGCTCGGCCCTGATGGCGGCGTTTGACTGTGCCGAGGGCGTGGAAGGTCTGGAGCACCGGGAGGTGGGCGCTGCCGCCCGGCTTGCGCCGCGCCGCGTCAAGTGCTGCCACGCCGGACATCCAGAAGTGCCCGTGCACCAGATCAGGTGGGCGCCGCTCCCAATCGCGTGCCAATCCGTTCGCCAGTTCCCCCATGAAGGGAAGGAGTTCGTCCTTGGGTACCGGAATTGATGGGCCGGCCTGGACGTGGACCACTTCCAGCCGCGGGGAGATCCGGACCCTGCCCGGCAGGTCCGCTGAGTCCCGCCTGGTGTACACCGTGACGTTGTGGCCGCGCCTCGCCAGGGCGGCCGACAGGGCCGCCACGTGGACGTTCTGCCCACCTGCATCAACTCCGCCGAGGGCGGCCAGGGGGCTGGCGTGCTCGGAAACCATTGAAACTTTCACTGGTTCTTCCCTTCTTGAGTTGGACTAAGGAGCCGGCCGGTGCGGAAGCGCGGGTCGGTCACATCCCCCAGCAGGACATCCCAGGCAGCGAGGAAGGCCTGGAGGCCATACCGGTCCAGGGCCACCTCGCGGGCAATGTCACCACGCCGTCTTGCTTCCTGCGGGTCCTCGATGAGCACCCTCGCGGTGCGCACGAGTTCGTCGACGTCGGTTGAGATCGCTCCCGCTTCCGGCGGCAGTGCGCGTATCGCCTCTGTCGTCGCCAGCGCTACTGCGGGCATGCCGAGGTGCATGGCCTCGAGAAGTGCCAGGCCAAGAGAGGTCCAGCGGAAGGGGTGGAGGTAGACGCGGCAACGGGACATTTCCCGGTGCAGCTCGGGCGTGGGCAGATCTCCGCAGATCGTGAGCCTTTGGGGCGGCAACGCGACGGCGGCCCGCAACCCGTTGGCGCCCATGCCAAATATCCGCAACGGCGCCGCCGCAGTAAAGCGGTCCAGGAGGTCCGAGCCGGTCACCCGCCACCGCCGGACGGGCTCGTTGATGACGGCTGCCAGCTCCGGAATCTCCCCGGTGTAGGTATGCCCGGGATCAGGGATGCCGTGCTCAATCACGAGCGTGGGCGCGGCGCCGTTATCCCAGAACAGTTCATTGAAATGCGTGACGTGGACTATGGGGATGAACTGCTGGTCTGCCAGCGGATGCACCGAATTCGGCACGTTCCCCTTGGGTGTGTTGTGCTCTACATAGGCTGCCGGCAGGTCTTTCCCGGGCCGTCGGCCCAAGACGCGGGTCACCTCGCCCAGTTCCTCCGGCCGTTGCAGCACCACAGCATCCACACTGTCGGCATCAAGGTCGTCGAGCCGGACTTCGCGGACAGAGGTCGGCCAGGGCCGGCCTGCCCGGCCCATACCCCATGGCCCCCGTTCGGGCAGGACCGGCAGGAGGTACTCATGGGCGCCGCGGACGAACGCGTCCGTCCAGGACCCATGTACGTGCCAGAGCAGGATTCTCATGGGTGACGCACCTTTCGGCGGGTGGATAGCGAGGACACGCCGCCGATCAGTCGTTCCACTGCATCCACGAGCTGTTCGGGAGCCACAGTCGACAGGCAAGGATGGCCCGGGACCGGGCACTCAGTGGCACGGCTGAGTTTGCAAGGTGCGTTCTGGTCGCCGAGGATCTCCAGGGGCGCGCCGTAGGGGGCCCATCGGATCGCGGGCACCACGGGCGAGAACAGGCATGCCACCGGTGTACCCAGAGCGGCGGCGAGGTGAGCGGGCCCTGTGTTTCCGGTAACCAGGGCTTCGGCTCCGGCAAGCACACCGGCTAGGGCCCTCAGGTCCGTGCGGCCGCCCAGGTCCAAGGCGGATGGGCCGGCGACTGTTGCCGTGAGGCCCGTTTCTCCGGGCCCTCCTGTCACCACCACCCGGTGTCCTGCCCCTTCGAGCAGTTCTACGGCCGCGGCGTGATGCAACGGGGGCCACGCCCGTGCGGAGGCGGACGCCCCGGGGTGGACCACGACATAGGGCTCCTCCCCCACCAGATCCCGGACATCGGGATAATCCTGCACCCGGAGCTTCCCGGAATCTCCGCGGGGCAAGGTAAAGCCGGCTGCCTGGGCGATGCCGAGCGCACGTTCGGCTTCAGGCTGGTCTTCGGGAAAATCCTCACCGGGCCTGAGCCGAACGTCCATCAGAGTGCCGGCATAATCCACTGAAGCTCCCGTGATCCGTCCGACTCCGGCAAGCCGCAGCAACAAGGCCAGCGGCAATGGAGACTGATGGAAGGAAGTCAAAATGACGGCCTCGGTGACCCTGGAGTCCCTCACGAACGATGTCAGGGCTTCCAGATGGGGCCCAGCTACTCGTGGAGCAGGCTTCACGATCCACGGGCAACTCCAGCTGTAGACCTCGGACACGCCAGGCAGGAGGGACGCAGCTGGTTGTCCTTGGGGGCCACATAACAGGATGACATCGTTCGGCGCCCCGCCATCCGGATGCCGTCCGTGCGCGACTGCGCGGATCGCTGGCCCCGCCAGCAGGACATCGCCGACCCCGTCCAGCCGAGCCACCAGGACGCGGCTCACGAGGCGGCCCGTCCGGATGGTGCCTTCATCAAAAGGCACAACGCGGAACGAAGATCCACAGCGACCTCTGGAGCAGCGTCAACTTCCGCCGGTCGTGTCAGGGGCGTGGGGACCATGACGCCGCGGGCACCCGCCGCGCGGGCCGCCTCAACGTCAGCTCCAATGTCGCCAATGTACGCGGCCTCGGCGGTAGTGATTCCCAACCGGCGGCACGCCCCGCAAATCATGAAGGGTGCCGGCTTCCGGCAGTAGCAGCCGTCCTCGGGCCGGTGCGGACACAGTTCCCAGACATCGAATCGTCCCAGGAGCTGCTCAACCCGAAGATTGACCGCTGCAACCTGCTCCGTGGTCAGGATCCCGCGGCCTATCCCCGATTGGTTGCTCACGACGCCTACGGCAATTCCCATGGACCGAAGGGTTTGCAGCACGTCCCTGGCGTGAGGCATCGGTTCCACCAACTTGGGATCGCCATTGTATGGCACGTCACGGATCAGGGTGCCGTCCCGATCGAACAGTACGGCCCTCAGCGGTGGTCGGGCAAAAGGTCCCATAAGTGCCTTGTTCCCCGATATCAGTCCAGCTAAACGCCCGGCGGGTCCATCTCCGGACTAAAATCCGAAATCAGGCGAACTCGGAAGGGCGGCCACGATGGACGGATTTCGAGAAGATGGAAGGCCGGTACTGCCGGTCCTACGGGCGCTGCAGCTCGGCGATCTGCTGGTTGCCGTCCCGGCCCTGCACGCCCTGAGCCGCGCGTACCCCAACCACCGCCGGCTGTACGCGTCACCGAGCTGGCTCGGTGAGGCGGTAGAGCTGGTCGGGGGTTTTGAACTGTTGAAGGCGCAAGGGCTAAATGAACCACTGGCACTGAAACCCGGGAGCGTGGACGTTGCGGTAAACCTCCACGGCCGCGGCCCCGAGAGCCAATCCCGGATTGAAGCGCTCATGGCCACCCGGGTGATCGCCCACGAAGCGGGCGCCGGTGCTGGTTCCGGGCCGGCTTGGGTGGAGGGCATCCACCAGCGCGAACGCTGGACGCGGCTACTGCAATGGCATGGAATCGACGCCGACGCCGAGGATCTGCGCCTGGCCGCCCCGGCCGTCCCGACGCCGCAGCCGGGGGCCACAGTGGTCCATGTGGGCGCTGCCTACGGCAGCCGGTTGTGGCCTGCCGGACGGTTCGCCGAGGTTGCTGGACTCCTGCGGGACGCCGGGCACAGCGTGCTCTTCACAGGCAGCGCCGCGGAGCGGGGCCGCGCCTCGGAAGTTGCCAGCGGGGCAGGGTTCCGGGCCAATGCCGTCCTTGCCGGCCGCCAACCGCTAGGGGAATTCGCGGCTCTGATTGCCGGCGCCCGCCTGGTCATCTCGGCTGACACGGGCGCGGCCCACCTCGCGTCGGCCTACGGGCGGCCCTCCGTTGTGCTCTTCGGGCCAGCCACGCCGGCGGAATGGGGCCCCCCGCCGGGGCCGCACATCACCTTGACCAAGGCCGAACTACGCCGCGGCGACCCCTTTGCCGGGGACCCGGATCCTGCGCTCTTGGGTGTCTCTGTTCACGATGTGCTCGAAGCGGTCCGTGGGCTGGGGTTGCTCTGAGATTCCGTTTCCGTGAGCCGCCGCTGCAGTTGCACGAGCACCCGTGAGAGCCGGCGCGAGATTTGCATCTGCGACACTCCGAATCTCCTGCCCAACTCCGTTTGGCTCTCCCCGCAAAAATAGCGCCGGTACAACAGCGCCCTCTCCGGGGCGGAGAGCTCGGCGATGACCCGGGTCAGGCACATCACCTCCTCAAGCCGCTCAAATCCCGGCTCCTGCACCGCCGGCTCTTCCGCGGCCGGCGGTGCGTCACCGCGGCCGTCGGAACTATCGAGCGAATCGGGGCGCATGCTGGAAACAGCTGCCGCTGCCTCCAGGACGGACTCAACCGTTACACCAAGTTCCCGCGCCAGCTCCGCAGGAGTGGGGGTGCGGCCGAGGGTCTGCGCCAGGGCCGGCTCAGTGCGCAGGAGTTCGGCACGGAGGAGCTGTATGCGCCGCGGGGGGCGGACGACCCAGCAACGGTCGCGCAGATAGCGTTTCAATTCCCCGGTGATGGTGGGGGCGGCAAAACCCGGGAAGGTGGTGCCTCTGGATTCGTCGAACGCCCTAGCCGCCTTGACGAGTCCCAGATAGGCCACCTGGATCAGGTCTTCCCGCTCGTGGCCCCGGCCGGCGAAGCGTGCCGCCAGGGACTCAGCGAGATCCAAGTAATCAAGGACAAGCCGGTTCTCGAAAGCCTGGCGGATCTGCCCGTGCGGGGCCGGAATTTTCCTGGAGTCAGCCATGTCAGTGGTCCCTTTGAACATGGATTCTGGTCTAGCCCGTGGCAGGACTTAGAAGCAGGAAAACATAAGTCTACTTATAATTCAATGCCCCTTCCTTCTCGAGTCCTTTCTCGGAACCCCCGAGGCGCGAAACACAGCAGTGGGATGCCAGGACGGGCTCTTCGGAAAACACTGGACTGCTGCCAAGCATGCTGATAAATCTGGTGCTCGGGTCGATGTTTCTACATGGGGACCCGCACTTCAATGGCCGCGTGGTCTCGCCACCAGCCGGGGCGGCTGGCTGTGCCGGGTCCGGCAACTGCAGGGGTACCGCTCCTAACGTGCGGGGCAGCTGAACAGGAGGATGAGAGTGGTTGACCGGATTGCCGAGATTTGGGGCACACGAACCCCCTATCCGAAGGACGGCCTGTGGCCGGTGCGGGTGGACCAGGCTCTGGATGCGACCGTCACCGAGGGCGACGTGGACCGGTGGGTTCAATCAGCCTGCGTGCTGTGCAGCAACGGCTGCGCGTGCGACATCGCCGTAAAGGACGGCGCCATGGTCGGGATCCGCGGCCGCGCAGGGGATCTGGTCAACCATGGCCGGCTTGGGCCCAAGGGCCTCTTTGCAAGCTGGCAGGGGATGTCCGGGAAAGACCGGCTCACACGGCCTTTGATCCGCGAGAACGGCCGGCTCATCGAATGCGACTGGGATACCGCGATGGACCGGATCACCCAGCGGAGCCGGCAGCTGCTGGAGGAACGAGGACCCCTCAGCCATGGTTTCTACACCAGCGGCCAGCTGTTCCTCGAGGAATACTACGCCCTTGCCGTCCTCGGCAAGGGCGGGATTGGCACTCCCCACATGGACGGCAATACCCGCCTTTGCACGGCGACGGCGGCTTCAGCGTTGAAGGAGTCTTTCGGGGCGGATGGCCAGCCCGGAACCTATGCGGACATCGACAGCTGCGACGCGATCTTTCTTTACGGGCACAACATGGCCGAAACGCAGACCGTGCTGTGGTCGCGTGTGCTTGACCGCATTGCGGGACCGGACCGGCCCAGGCTCGTCTGCGTCGACCCCCGCGACACCGAGGTTGCCAAGTACGCGGACGTTCATCTGGCTGTCCGGCCCGGTACCAATCTCGCCCTGATGAACGCACTGGTCCGTGAAGTCCTGGCCAACGGCTGGGCCGACCGGGAGTACGTGCGGGCGCATACTCTCGGCCTGGACGAACTCAGAGCCGCGGTCGAGCCATGGACGGCTGAAGCGGCCGCAGCGGTCTGCGATGTGGACGCCGCCGGCATCAGGGAAGCTGCGAGGATCTTTGGCACCTCATCGCGGGTGCTCTCCACTGTCCTTCAGGGTTTCTACCAGTCCGCCCAGGCCACCGCGGCGTCGTGCCAGGTCAACAACCTCCACCTGCTGCGGGGGCTGCTGGGCCGGCCAGGGTGCGGGATTCTGCAGATGAACGGCCAGCCAACGGCCCAGAACAACCGCGAATGCGGGGCAGACGGCGATCTCCCCGGCTTCCGGAACTGGGAAAACCCGAACCACATCGCGGAACTCGCGGCGCTGTGGGACGTGGATCCGCTGACCATCCCGCACTGGGCTCCCCCGACCCACGCCATGCAGATCTTCCGCTACGCCGAACAGGGCTCGATCGAATTCCTCTGGATTTCGGCAACCAACCCAGCCGTGTCCATGCCCGAACTCCCTAGGATCCGGAACATCCTGGCCAAGCCCGGGCTGTTCCTCGTGGTCCAGGATCTGTACCTCACAGAGACGGCGCAGCTCGCCGACGTCGTGCTTCCCGCCGCCGGGTGGGGCGAAAAGACCGGTACCTTCACGAACGCCAACCGGACCGTCCACCTCTCGGACAAGGCCGTGGAGCCGCCCGGGGAGGCACGCAGCGACCTGGACATTTTCCTCGATTACGCCCGCCGCATGGGCTTCACCACGTTACGCGGGGAACCCCTGTTGCCGTGGGCGGGCCCTGAGGAGGCCTTCGAGGCGTGGAAGGAATGTTCCCGCGGCCGGCCCTGCGACTATACCGGCATCACCTATGACAGGCTCCGCGGCGGCAGCGGCATCCCGTGGCCGTGCAACACCGCGAATCCGGAGGGCAGGGAACGGCTCTACGAGGATGGCATCTTCCCCACCGACCCTGACTACTGCGAAAGCTACGGCCACGATCTCCTCACCGGCGCCACCGCCGGTCCGGAAGCATTCCGAGCCCAGGCGCCGGGCGGGCGCGCCATCCTGAAAGCGGCGGACTACCGTCCCCCGCATGAGGAGCCCGACGGCCGCTACCCGTTCCGGTATACGACCGGCCGGACCGCCTACCACTTCCACACGAGGACCAAAACCGGAAGATCCCGGGTACTGACAAGCGCGGCCCCAACCGCGTGGGTGGAAATCAGCCCGGACGACGCCGGCCGGCTGGGAATCCGGGAAGGCGACCTCGTCAAGGTGACGTCGCGGCGGGGCCGGATCGAGGTCCCTGCCCGCGTCAGCGACATCCGAAACGGCACCGTCTTCGCACCGTTTCACTATGGCTATTGGGACCAGGACGGTGCCCCCGCAGAACACCCGACGGCTGCCAATGAACTCACGATCACGGAGTGGGATCCCGTGTCCAAACAGCCCGTCTTCAAGAATGCCGCCGTGAGTGTCGAGAAGATCAGTGACGCCACCGGCCCCGCCCCGGCACCCACCACGACGGCATCGCGCCCGGCTGCTGCCGCTGGGCCACGATCCATACGGCCGACCGCTGGAGGCAAAGACGCCGAAGCCACAGAACGGGTCGGCGGCTCTCCGCCCCGCTTTCCCGATGCGGTCCGGCGCGGCCCGCAGGGAGGAACGCCATGAACCTGAAAATCTATCTGGGAATGCTCCGTAAGGCCGAACAGGCCCTCGCGGAGTCTTTCCGCCAAGTGGCAGCCGGCCACGCCGCCGAGCCCGACGTGCACTTCCTGTGCCATACGCTGGCAACGCAGTGTGAGGAGCACAGCCGGCTGCTGCTCCCCGTCGTTCAGCGCTACGGCGAGGACCGCTCAGATAACGAGCCCGAACGGATCCATGCCGAAGGGCTGTCCGCAACGCGGCAGGGTCCGGTGGGCCTGCTGCGCGACCTCCAGGACCTCTATCTCCTGGCGAGCCTCGTCGATGTCACCTGGGCCATGGTCAAACAGGCCGGCTCGGCGCTCCGCGACCGGGAACTCCTTGACGTCGTGTCCCGCTGCGACGGCGAAACAGCCGTCCAGCTGCGCTGGTTGCAGACCCGGATGAAGCAGGCAGCCCCGCAGGCGCTCGTTGTAGCGCGCTAAAACTTGGCATCCAACGCCTGAACGGCCGCCCGGGCAGCACAGTCTGGAATTCTCAGTCCGTGCTGCCCGGCGGGTGTCCGGCCTGTCTTTACTTGGGCGCCGCGGCCGTCAGTTCGCCCCGGCGCCGACGCCTGCCTCGACGGCCGGGCCGGCTGTGGAGCCGGCAAGGCGCAGCCAGGTGTCCACCACGGTGTCGGGGTTCAAGGAGACCGAATCGATGCCTTCCGCGACCAGCCACTCGGCGAAGTCCGCGTGGTCGCTCGGACCCTGGCCGCAGATGCCGACATATTTGCCGCGCGCCTTGCAGGCCGCGATGGCCATGCTCAGGAGCTTCTTGACGGCCGGATCGCGTTCATCGAAGCCGCCCGAGACAATCGCGGAGTCCCGGTCCAGGCCCAGGGCCAGCTGGGTCATATCGTTGGAGCCGATGGAGAACCCGTCGAAGTAGTCCAGGAACTCGTCGGCGAGCAGCGCGTTGGATGGGATCTCGCACATCATGATCACCTCGAGGCCGTTCTCGCCGCGGGTGAGGCCGTTCTCCCCCAGCAGTTCAATAACGCCGCGGGCCTCATCCAGGGTCCGCACGAACGGGATCATCAGCTTGACGTTGGTCAGGCCCATTTCGTTGCGGACAAAGGACAGGGCCTCACACTCGAGGTCGAAGCAGTCCCGGAAGGACGGCTCGAGGTAGCGTGAGGCGCCGCGGAAGCCGATCATCGGGTTCTCTTCGTGCGGCTCGTAGGCGGGTCCGCCGATCAGGTTGGCGTACTCGTTGGACTTGAAGTCGGACATGCGCACAATCACGGGTTCCGGCGCGAAGGCCGCCGCGATGGTGGACACGCCCTCGGCCAGGCGCTTGATGTAGTAGTCGCGCGGGCTCTCGTACGCGGCGATGCGCTCACGGATTTCCGCGGCGACGTCCGCCGGCTGCTCGTCGAGGTTCAGCAGTGCCTTGGGGTGGATGCCGATCTGGCGGTTGATGATGAATTCGAGCCGGGCCAGGCCCACTCCGTGGTTGGGCAGTTGCGCGAACGTGAAAGCCTGCTCCGGGGTGCCGACGTTCATCATGACCTTGACGGGGGCCTCGGGCAGCTGGGTGATCTCGGTTTCCTCGACGCTGAAGTCCAGGAGTCCTTCGTAGATCACGCCGGTTTCACCGTCGGCGCAGGATACGGTCACGTCGAGTCCGTCGGAGAGCGCGTCGGTGGCGTCCCCGGTCCCGACGACGGCGGGAATCCCCAGTTCGCGGGCAATGATGGCCGCGTGGCATGTGCGCCCGCCGCGGTTGGTCACGATGGCGGAGGCACGCTTCATGATCGGTTCCCAGTCCGGGTCGGTCATGTCGGCGACGAGGACATCACCGGTTTTGAAGGCGGCCATCTGGTCGATCGCGGTGAGGATGCGGACGCTGCCGGCGCCGATGCGCTGGCCAATGGCGCGGCCCTCGACCAGCACCCGGCCGGTCCCGTTGAGCCGGAACCGGCTCAGGCTGCCGGAGGCCCGGCGGGACTGCACGGTCTCCGGGCGCGCCTGCAGGATGTACAGGCCGCCGTCGATCCCGTCCTTGCCCCATTCGATGTCCATGGGGCGGCCGTAGTGGTTCTCGATGGCGACGGCGTGCCGGGCGAGCTGCTCGACGTCGTCGTCAGTGAGGCTGAAGCGGTTCCGCAGGGACGCCTCAACCGGCACGAAGTCGATGGTGCGGCCGATTTCGCGGCTGCTCGTGTAGGTCATCTGCAGGGCCTTCTCGCCCAGTCCTCGCTTGAGGATGGCGGGCCGGCCGGCCTGCAGCGCGGGCTTGTACACGTAGAACTCGTCGGGGTTGACGGCGCCCTGGACGACGGCCTCGCCGAGGCCGTAGGAGGACGTGACGAACACGGCGTCCTGGAACCCGGACTCCGTGTCCATGGTGAACATGACGCCGGAGGCGCCGACGTCGGAGCGCACCATGCGCTGGATGCCGGCCGAGAGCGCCACCTCGGCGTGCTCGAACTTGTGGTGCACCCGGTAGGCGATCGCCCGATCGTTGTAGAGGGACGCGAACACGTCCTTGATGGCGAGCAGGATGTTCTCGATGCCGCGGACGTTCAGGAAGGTTTCCTGCTGCCCGGCGAAGGAGGCATCGGGGAGGTCTTCGGCCGTGGCGCTGGAACGGACGGCCCAGGACAGGTCCTCAGACCCGCCGTGCTTGTCCACCAGCTGCTGGTAGGAGTTCCGGATCTGCGCTTCGAAGTCAGGCAGGAAGGGCGTCTCGCGCATGAGGGCCCGGATCTCCTGCCCGGCGGCTGCCAGGGCGGTGACGTCATCGGTGTCCAGGCCGACCAGCCGGTCGGCGATCTTCTGGTCAAGGCCCGAATCCGCCAGGAAGTTGCGGTAGGCATCCGCGGTGGTGGCGAAGCCGTCGGGAACCTGGACGCCGGCGGAGGTCAGGTTCTGCACCATCTCACCGAGGGAGGCGTTCTTTCCGCCCACCCGGTCCAGGTCCTTGAGTCCGAGTTCTGAGAACCACAGGATGTCTGTCGTCATAGTTACTGCTCCTTTGCAGATGATGGCATGCAAGTGCGCCGCCCCGCTTGCGGCGATGGCCGGTTGATGGGCGCAAGTCCTGTCCACAGTGACAGGTCTCCAGCGCACTTTCCACATGACGTGCGCCACACTAAGTTTGTGAAACTTTTCCCTAATGCTTGAGGTTCATCCGCTGCAGGATGGTTGCCGCCATTTCCTCGACGGACACCGTGGCCGAATTCAGGTACGGAATCCTATGGGAGACGTACAGCTGCTCGGCGCTGCGCAGCTCGAAGCCGCACTGCCGCAGCGACGCGTAGGGTGAACCCCGGCGCCGTTCGGTGCGGATCTGGCTCAGGCGCAGGGGGTTGGAGGAGAGCCCGAAACACTTCTCAACGAAAGGCCTCAGCGGCTTGGGGAGCCCTTCGCGTTCAAAGTCTTCGTCCACCAGCGGGAAGTTGGCGGCGAAAATGCCGTGCTGTAGGGCCAGGTACATGGTGGTGGGCGTTTTTCCGCAGCGGGACGGCGCCACCAGGATGACTTGGGCCTTTTCGAGCGCCCGCAGGCTTTGGCCGTCGTCGTGTTCCATGGCGTATTCGACGGCGGCCATCCGGGATTGATACCGCTCCGCATTGCCCAGGCCATGGGCCCTGCCGGGTTCGCCGCTGGCCGGCGAACCGAGGGCCTGCTCCAGCTGTCCGACATGTGCCCCGATGAGATCCACGATGATTCCCTGGCACGTACCCAGGACCTGGCGGATATCGCTGCTTACCGCGGTGGAAAAGACGATCGGCTGCAGGCCCGCGGCGGCCAGTTTGTCGATCGTCCCGACCACCGTCCTGGCCTGTTCGACCGTGGTGATGAAGGGGACCGTTATGCGGTCAAAGTGGTTCGCGGGGAACTGCGTCAGCAAGGTGTTGCCGAGCGTTTCCGCGGTGATGCCGGTGCTGTCCGAAAGGAAGTAGACAGGCCGGAGATCGTCTTTGGTCATGAACGCATTCTCCCCCACGCCGGGACCGGTCCGGTATCGGGCAGCCGGCGGGTCCCTACCCCGTCTCCGGTCCCGGACGTAGACTGCTCGCTTACAACGCCACCAGCTATCCGGGAGATCGACATGAACTATGCAGGGACCGGGAACGAGAAGGCCGTCACGGCAAGTGACCTTAACCGGACACATGTCGGACTGACCGTGAGCTTCCAGCCGGACGAATTTACAGTGGTCTTCGGCCGGATTGGCGCCATTGCGCGCAAAGAGGGTGGTGTGACCATCGCGCTGGCGGGGGTGGACAGTGCGGGTGGCCTGGCCTCCCACTACAGCCTGCCTCCCGCCCAACAGGTCTACGTCCAGCCGGACATGCTCACCAATACGGAGACGACCATCAAGGATTTGTTCGGCAAGGTGCAGGAGAATCTGCGGAGCCACAAGGGAGATCAGCGGCCGGACACCGTGTAGGGCGTCACTGACCGTTTACCGGCGTGGTGCGCCGCCGCCACACCGTTCTGCCTCCCTTGCGGTATCTGTGACATCGGGCACAATGTGCTTCATGGGGCGTTGGAGCGAGGAGCGGGTGATCAGCGCCGCGCCCGACCCATCGTCGCTGACGGCCGCCCGCAAGCTGGCATATCCCGGCCCCTGGTCCGACACGGGGAGCAACGACGTCCTGGTCTGGGGCAAATGCCAAGGCAGCGGAAAGACTCCCTACCAAGTGAGCATTGATGTCGCCGCTCCTGCCTATCGATGCTCCTGCCCGAGCCGGAAGTTCCCTTGCAAGCATGCCCTGGCGCTGCTGCTTATGTGGACGCGGGCCGAGGCGGCCGACGCCGCCGCGGAGACAGCCGCCTTCGCGCAGGAGTGGGCCTCCCAGCGGGCAGAGCGGACCGCCGTGCGCGAGCGGCGCCAGTCCGAGCCGGTTGTGGATCCGGCGGCACAGGCCAAGCGACTGGCCGACCGGCTGGCATTGATGGATGCGGGGATTGACGACTTTGCCCGGTGGCTGACGGACCTGGTGCGGACCGGCCTGGCGTCGGCCCGCACCCAGCCGTATTCATGGTGGGACGGCGTGGCGGGGCGCCTTGTCGATGCCCAGCTTCCGGGTTTAGCCGCCCAGGTGCGGGCGATGGGATCAGATGTGCACGCACGGACCGACTGGGGCGTTCACCTGCTTCTGCGGGCCGGGCGCTGGTGGGCGCTGACCAAGGCGTGGCGCAAACGGGACACCCTGACTCCCGACGAGCTCGCCGATCTCCGGGTGGCCGTCGGCTGGGCGGTGCCCACCGCCGAAGTTGAGGGCACCGAAGCGCTGCACGGTCCGTGGTTGGTGCTTGGCACTCACCGCAGCGACGACGGCCGGCTCCAGCAACAGCGGACCTGGCTTCGCGCCCCCGACGGAACGATCATCGTGGTACTCGATTTTGCTGCCCACAGTGACGCTCTGGCGACGCCTCAGCTCGCGGGTGCGATGCTGGATGTCACCGTCGCGCGGTATCCCGGCTCCGGGCCCCGGCGGGCAATGTTCACCGGGCCCGTAGCCCCGCAAGGACTGGCGGCCAGCCTCGGCGAGGGTGGGAACATTGCGCAAGCGTTGGAAATTGAATCGGCGGCGGTGGCACTCTCCCCGTGGTGTGAGCGTCACCCGGTCCTGTTGAGCGGGGTGCGCATCTGCCCTGGCAATTACGGCTGGCTCCGGGACGGATCCGGCAACGCACTCCCCCTGGTCGACGCGCCCCTGGATTCCCTGTTGGCCCTGACCGGCGGCCACCCTGTGGACCTGTTCGGCGAACTGGAGGAGGGCCGCTTCCGGCCTCTGTCCGCAGTCGTCGGTGGAGCGGTGGTAACCCCATGACTTGGCTGGCCGAGCTTCAAACGGCGGCACTCGTTGGCACCGCGCGCCACCCGGCCCCGTTTCCGCCTGTGGAATTGGGTGTCCGCCCGCCGGATGGCGTCTCCGGCGAGGAGTCACTGCTGGACCAAGCAGCCATGGCCGATGCAGTCACCCGCGCTGCCCGGCCTTCCACTTCTATGGACGCTCCAGATGTCCCTCGTCCGGCCCCACCGGACGATGCGCCCGAGGCCCCGGGCGAGGCCTGCCGCCTGCTGGACCTGCTGCTCACCCAGCCGCCCGTCGGGCTGGAACTCCGAAGCCTGCTGGTGGTCGATTGGCTGCTGCTTGCCGAGGCTTCCGGACGGCGTGTTCCGCACCGGCTGCTGCCCAGCCTGCTGATGTTGGCAGAGGCAAAATCCAGCGTGGCGGAGCATTTACATCCTGCGATCGGAACCCGGGGCCGCTGGCTTCAGGACCTAACGGCCGGGGGCGCCGATCCGCGTCCGGCGATGACGACCGACTGGGCAGAGTTGAACAGTGCTGACGCCACGACGGAACTGGAACGGCGTCGCCGTAGTAATCCGGCCGCCGCCCGCGAGCTGCTGGTCACGCATTGGGATACGCTCGGTGCCCGGGAGCGCGCCGCCCATCTGGCCACCCTGGCCGCGAACCTGCGGGCAGATGACGAGGAGTTGCTGGAGCGGGCCCTTGACGACACCGCAAAGAGCGTGCGGGAGGTAGCCGCCGCCCTACTGGACCGGCTCCCTGAGAGCGCCCGCGCGGTCCGCATGGCTGCCAGGCTGCGGCCGCTGCTTCGCTTCAAAGGATTGTTGCGCAAGCAATTCGAGATCGACCTCCCGCCTGAGCCGGACGCGGCAGGACTGCGCGACGGGATCGCGCCGGCCCCACGCAGTGGTGAACCCGACCGGCTGGGCCGGCTCGACGCCATCATCAGGGGTGCCCCCCTCGATGTTTGGACGACGGCGGCCGGCCGTACGCCAGCGGCGAGCGTGGCGCTGCTGAAGGGCGAACCCCGCGCCCTCGAAACGATCGTCACCACCGCTGCGCTGCGGGCCGACCTTGACTGGGTGCGTGCGCTGCTCGACGTCCGCACGGACCTGCGGCTGCTGAATTGCCTGCCCGCCGCCGAGCGCGAGGACACGCTCGTCCGGCACCTGCGCGGCGGCACGGCAAACCCCTGGACACTCGTTCAACCGCTGCGCGACATGCCAAGACCATGGGGACGCCCCCTGGCTGAAGCCGTGCTTGAGCAGATCAACGCCAAGAACGGCGGCCAGCTGGCAACCATGCTCGCCGACACCCTGCCTGCGGCGCTGCCGCCCGAGGCCGCCGAACAAGCCCGGCGCCTGCTTGAGCATCCAGACGCAGACGCCGCCCGGCGCCGCGTGCTTCGTGATGCCGTTCAATACCAATCATTCCGACAATCCCTGACGGAGGCTTTTCAATGAACGACGCCCCGACCGCCCCCGATGTCCTCCGCGCCCATGCCGAAAACGCCTACGCTGAGGAGCTCAGCGCGTTGACGGCTGTTGACGACCGGCACCGGCCGCCCAGTTGGCAGCTGTCTCCGTGGGCGGTGACCACCTATATCCTCGGGGGCACCCTGCCGAACGGCGTACAGATCACACCAAAATACCTGGGTTCCGCGCGGCTGGTCGAAATCGCCGTCGCATCGCTTGCCACAGACCGCGCGCTGCTGTTGCTTGGCCTGCCGGGCACCGCGAAAACCTGGCTGGGAGAGCACCTGGCCGCGGCCATTTCGGGAGCCTCTACCCTCGTGGTGCAGGGCACCGCAGGCACGCCGGAAGAGGCACTGCGGTACGGCTGGAACTATGCCCGGCTGCTCTCGGACGGCCCGTCCCGGGCGGCCCTGGTCCCGGGACCGGTGATGCGCGCGATGGAGGCAGGGAGCCTGGTACGGGTGGAGGAACTGACCAGGATCCCGTCCGACGTGCAGGACTCGCTGATCACGATCCTCAGCGAGAAGACCCTGCCGATCCCCGAACTCAATGCAGAGGTCCAGGCCCGCAAGGGCTTCAACATCATCGCGACGGCCAACAACCGGGACAAGGGCGTCAACGATCTGTCGTCGGCATTGCGCCGCCGCTTCAACACCGTGGTGCTGCCGCTCCCGGACAGCATCGAGCAGGAGATCGAGATCGTCACCACCCGCGTCCGCAGCCTGGGCACTGCCCTGGAGCTTCCGGCTGATCTGGGAGCTCTCTCCGAAGTCCGGCGGGTGGTCACCGTCATGCGGGAACTGCGCGCCGGAGTAACGCAGGACCAGCGCACAACAATCAAATCGCCCTCAGCGACCCTGTCGACGGCAGAGGCCATCTCGGTGATGACGAACGGGCTCTCCCTCGCCGCCCACTTCGGTGACGGCACCGTCCGGGCCCCGGATGTGGCGGCCAGCCTGGTGGGCGCAGTGGTCAAAGACCCCGTCCAGGAC
>NZ_JBFTZW010000042.1:0-26064 GCF_056406555.1 Arthrobacter sp. P1_B4 | reverse complement strand
GTACTTCCCCAAAGGCACCGATCTGTCCGTCTACGGACCCGAAGACCTTGAGCACGTCGCGCAGGAACTCAACGGACGCCCACGCAAGACGCTCGGCTGGAATACTCCAGCCGAGCGTCTACGTGATTTACTACTGACCACCTAACCAGCAGGTGTTGCAACGACCCCTAGAAACCGCCGATGCTTAGCGGCCGTTTGCGTCCAATGGCGGAGTGTGGCGGCGACAATGCGACCCGCCTGGACGGCCAGCGGCCGGCCTAACGTCAGCCAGCCCGCCCGACTACCGCGCGGCGTCGACCTTGTCCAGGGCGTTCAGGGCACTCTCCATGGTCCCGGCCAGGTGGCTGGCGGGGGCCGGCTTGGCGAACAGATAGCCCTGCAGGGAGTCGCAGCCGCGGTCCATCAGGTATTTGGCCTGCGCGGGCGTCTCGATGCCTTCCGCCGTGACTTTCAGGCCGAGGGCATGCGCCGCGCTGATCATGGTGGCGAAGAACGGGAGCTGTTCCTGGCCGGTCTTGATCATGGCCACGAAGGAGCGGTCGATCTTGACCATGTCCAGGGGCAGTTCCTGGAGCCGGCCGAGCGTGGAATACCCGGTGCCGAAGTCGTCCACGGCAATCCGGACACCGGCGCCGCGCAGCTGCCGCAGCTGGCCCAGCACGTCCGAGGAGGCGTCGAAGAACACGCTCTCCGTCAGCTCAAGCGTGAGCTGGCGCGGGTCAACGCCCGTGGACGCCGCAATCGCGAGCACGTCCGCTGCGAAGTCCCGGTGCTGGAACTGCAGGCCCGAGACGTTCACGGCGACGCTGTAGGCAGGATCGCCGGCCAGCCAGGGCCGGATCTCGGCGCAGGCGCGGCGCAGGACCTCGTCGCCGATCTCGCGTATCAGGCCGCTCTGCTCCGCCACGGGCAGGAACTGGTTCGGCGGCACCAGCCGGCCGTGCCGTTCCCACCGCGCGAACGCTTCGAACTGCACCACCGAACCGATGCCGGGCGAGACCACGGGCTGGTAGTGCACCGAGATCTGGCCCAGTTCGACGGCGCGCCGCAGCCCGGAATCGCCGTCGGCCTTGTGGGCCGCGGTGGTCAGCATCTCCGGCCGGAACCGCATCCAGTTGTTCTTCCCGGCAGCCTTCGCGGCGGTCATGGCGGCGTCGGCCTGCCGCAGCAGTTCCGCGCCGTCCAGCGTCTGCCCCGACTTCGACGCCAGGCCCATGCTGACGCCGGGCCGGACCATGGACCCGCCCACGCGCAGGGGGGCGTAGAGGGACTCGGCGATCCGTTTGGCCACAGCGTCCGCGTTGAGGCATTCGGTGAGCAGCACCGCGAACTCGTCGCCGCCGAGCCGGGCCACCGTGTCATGCGGACGGACGCAGTTGCGCAGCCTGGATGCCACCTCCACCAGAAGTTCATCGGCCGCGGAGCGTCCCAGCACGTCATTGAGGTGCTTGAAGTCATCGAGGTTCAGCAGCAGGATGTCCACCGGATCCGGGCGGCGCAGGGCCGCGGCGAGCCGCTCGTTGAAGAGGGGGCCGTTGGGCAGCGCCGTCAAGGGGTCGCGGAGCGAGCCCGCCTTGAGTTCGTCGTCGTGCTCGGCAAACGCCGCAGGAGCGGCAGCCGGACCTCCGGAAAGGGTAGCTCCCGCTGCACCAGAAGTACGACGGCGGCCAAAGTCGCCGCTGAGGGTGCGCCCGGCGCTGTCGGCGCCCGGGTTCCGGCCTGCGGCGCCGCGGATGGAGAGGGCAATGGACGGTCCGGCGTCGGCCGCTCCGGCCGCGGCGGGGACCAGCGAGCACGTGATTTCGACGGGGAGTTCCGTGCCGTCGGCGCGTCGGCCCGAGCCGGCGAACGGGGAGCCGGCGGACGGCGAGCCGGGGCTTGCGGCCTTGGCCAGCCCGGCCAAGACGCCGTGGAATTCCTCCCGCGAGGCCTCGGCCAGGAGCATGCTGTGGTCCGCGCCGAGCAGCTGCGCCCGGGGGTAGCCGAAGAGCCGTTCCGCGGCCGCATTGAGGAAGGAAATGGCTCCGTCCTGGGCGACCAGCAAAAGTGCGTCCGGGCTGTACTCCAGCAGTTGTTGTGCGAAACCAGCTTCCACGATGTCTAACAGCCCCCCGGCGAAGAATACGGACAGCGGGCACCTTGCGGAGAGCAGGCGCACTGCGCTGACTGAATCATATGCGGTGCGGGCTGCCCGGGCGTGATGGCCATCATGCCGCAACCAAAGGTGTCGAACGCGCCGGCTGCGCAAGTGCACCCGGCCCGGCTGCGCCGGCACCGGCCCTGCTACCCGGGCACCAGCCCTGCTACCCGGGCACCAGCCCTGCTACCCGGGCAGCGGCACGCCCGCGTGGCCGGCGATAGCCGGCCCCATCTGGGACTCGCCGATCACGGCCCTGTAGTGGCCAACGAGTTCGGCGCCGAGCACGGACCACGTTCGGCCCTGGACCGTCGCGTGCGCGGCCGCGGCGAACGCGCGGCGCTTGGCGTCGTCGCCCATCAGGTCCATCACCCGGGCACGGAACCCGGCGAGGTCGCCGGGCTCGTACAGCCAGCCGGTCCGCGAGTTCTCCACGAGATCCAGCGGGCCGCCGCGGCCGGTGGCCACCACCGGCACCCCGGACGCCATGGCCTCCTGGATGGTCTGGCAAAAGGTCTCGAACTCGCCGGGATGGACGAAGAGATCAAAGGACGCCACCGCCCGGGCGAGGTGGTCGCCGCCGAGGAAACCGGTGAAGACCCCCTGCGGCAGCGCAGCCTCCAGGGCGGCCCGCTGGGGCCCGTCGCCGACGATCACCAGCCGCGTTCCGGGAACATCCGCCAGCACCGCCAGATCCTCCACCTGCTTCTCGGCCGCAAGCCGGCCCACGTAGCCGATGAGGCGCTCGCCGCCGGGCGCCACGGAGGCCCGCCAGCCGGCGTCGCGCTTCGCGGGGTTGAACCGCTGGGTGTCCACGCCGCGCCGCCACATGTCCACGCGCGGAATGCCGCGGCCGCGGAGCTGGTTGAGCGCGAACGTGGAAGGGACCAGGGTGCGCGAGGCCAGCAAGTGGATCTGGTCCACCCGGTACCAGGCCCAGTTCTCCAGGAAGGGGACGCCATAGCGCCCCGCATAGCCGGGCACCTCGGTCTGGTAGATGGCGACCGTTGGGATGCCGAGCTGGTGGGCGGCCTGCGCTGCCCGCCAGCCGAGCACGAACGGGGACGCGAGGTGCACGACGTCGGGCGCGTAGTCGGCAAGGATTCGCTTGACCCGATACACACCGCCCATCGCCACCCGCAGATTCGCGTAGCCGGCCAGCGGGAGCGAGGGGAGCCGGAGGACGTGGGCGCCATAGACCTCGTCCGGTACATCCGTGTCCTGCGTGGACGGTGCGATCACCAGCACCTCGTCCCCGCGCTGCTGCAGATGCTCCAGCACGCGCAGGATGGAGTGGGTGACCCCGTTCATGAGCGGCAGGAATGATTCGGCGACGATTGCGATCCTCACCCCTCCACGGTGCGGGCGGCGGTTTGCGGCGCGGGGGAGCAGGCGTGGCCGGGAGGGGAAGAGTGGGTTAACAGGCGGGCGAACTCAGGAGGGAACGCCACAGGGCGCACAGAAAGGCGGGCGGTTGCCGGGAACTAGTCGGGCACCCTCAAGTGGGCGCAGTTCAGAGCGGCCATGCGTCCACGGCGCAAACCCCACCAAGCAGCGGTGCCGGATGGCATGACGAAAGTCGAGCTACAGCGGGTCGGGCCAGTTGCCGACCGGGAAGCGGGCACGGATGCCGGAAACCGGACCGCAACGCGCACGCTTATTGCCTTCCATCAGAAATACCTCCAGAGGCTACGGAACTTCAGAATACGCCCGTCGCCTCTTACCGTCCAGAGGGTCAATCGGCCTTGAGGACATCCGGAAGTTCCTCCACAAACACCGTCTGCGGCGGCTCAAAATAGATGACCAGTACCTGCTCGCCCACGGCGAAAACGCTGGTCTTGTCGAAGGGGTGCGCGTGGAACGCACTGGTTCCGCCGCGGACCGGCAGCATGACCTCGCCGATGGTGCCCGGACCGATCCGTCCGGTGACGCGGCCGATCTTTCCGGTCAGGCTCCGGTCAACATCCTTATGCATCAGAATCCCAGTACATCAGATCCTCCGGTTCCCCGCGCGCATTCCCGCCCCTACGCCTCAGGCGCCTTCGCAGGCCGTTTCCCGCCATCCCGGGTGTTTTTGAGGGCCGTGGAGAGCGCCGGGAGGTAGTCGCCCACCTGTGCCAAAATACCGCCGATCATCCGGTTGACCCCTTCGCCGCCGTTGAGGACGGTCATCTGGCCGACGTGCGCGAACGGTTCGGCCGCCGCCGCCACGATCGCCGGCATGTTCTCGGCGAGCTGCTGGGAGATGACGGCGTCCTGGTTGGTGCCCAGTGCTTCGGCGCGGGCCTTGATGCCCTCTGCCTCGGCCAGTGCCTTGGCCTTGATGGCGGAGGCGGCGGCATCGCCGCGGGCCTTCGTGGCGGCGGCCTCGGCTTCGCCGGTGACCTTGGTGGCCCCTGCCGCTGCTGCTGCCGCCGTCGCGTTCGCCTGCGCCTGCACCTCAGTCCGCCGGGCGTTGGCCTGGGCCTCGAGCTCGGTGCGCCGGGCAAGTGCCTCGGCCGCGCTGATGTCCGCCGATTTCTGGCCTTCCGCGTCGGTGCGCTTGGCGTACGCCCTCGCGTCGGCGGGCTTGCGGACGGTGGTCTGCAGTTTCTGTTCCTCCCGGTCGGCCTCGAGCTTGGCCACCTCGGTTTCCTGGACCACCACCTGCTGGCGGGCCGTCGCGTCGGCCAGCGGCCCGGCCTGGGCCGCGTTCGCCTTGGCGCGCTCGGCGTTGGCCTGCGCCTCGGACTGCCGGATCGCGGACAGGCTCCGGGCGTCGGCAATCAAGGCCTCGGCCTCCGCTTCCTTTTCCGCCGCCTCGCGGTTCCGGGTGGCCTCTGCGATGCGGGCCTCCATCTTGACCATGGCGATGTGCGGCTTGGCGATGTTCTGGATGTAGCCCGTGGGGTCCTGGAGGTCCTTGATCTGCAGCGAATCGACGACGAGACCCAGCTTCTCCATTTCGACGCCGCTGGCGCTGCGGACCTGGGAGGCCAGCTTGTCGCGCTCGCGGATGATCTCCTCGACCGTCATGCTGCCGATGATCGAGCGCAGGTGGCCTTCAAAGACGTTGTATACCTGGCTTTCCATCTTGGGCTGCTGGCCCAGGAAGCGCCGCGCGGCGTTGGCAATGAACGGCGGGGCGTCGCCGATCTTGTAGATGACCACGCCGTCGACAATCACCTGGATGCCCTGGGAGGTGACGCAGGAGACCTTGAGTTCGGTTTCGTTCAGCGTCAGGGACAGCGGCCGCACCGTCTGCAGGCCCGGCAGCACCAGGGCCCCCTTGCCCGTGACGATCTTGAAGTCCATCCCTTCACGGGTTTCCAGCGTGCCGCGCGTCAGCCCGGAGATGATGAGGGCCTCGTTCGGTTCCGCCACCTTCCACATCAGTTTTGTTGCCACCCAGATGACGCCGACGACGGCGACCGCCCCCAGGATGATCGAAATGAGCGGATACAAAAATGACAAGTCCGGCATAACCAGGTCCTTTCACGGCGGTGGAAAAAGGTATTAAGCAAAGCCCCAAACGATGCTGCTGGTAGTCCCCGGCCGGCCTGGAGGCAGGAATTCCCACCCCGCCCAGCCAGCTGTTGTACACAGTCTGTGGTGCTTCAGGCCGGGAAGTCCAGCAATTCGACGGTGTCCGGGCATATGCCCAAGTCCCGCCGGTGCCTAAAGCCCCTGTTGGGAGCCTTCGCCGCCGTGCCAGCGTGGGAGAGGGTGCGGGCGTGGACGAGCCTGCAGGGTGGGCGATGGTGGAAGGGCGGACGCCAGGGGTGCCGGACCCGTGAAGGGGTGATGGGTGATGCGCGGCTCTCCTCTCGGGATGACACGGACGGCCGGGATCGCGTGGGACATCTGGCGGGCCGGTGGGGCGAGCCAGGATGAGATCGACCGCCGGCAACGCGACCGGCTCGCCGCGCTGGTTGAGTGCGCACGGTCCTCCTCGCCCTTCTACCGCAGGCTGTACCGGGACGTCCCGGACATGGTCGCGGACAGGGTCTCGGACACCGGCACGGACCGGGCCACGGAGCTGGGCAGGTATTTAGGGGAGCTGCCTCCGGTGGGCAAGCGCGAGCTCATGGAGAACTTCGATGACTGGGTGACCGATCCCCACATCACGCTCGCCGGGCTGAAGCACGACCTGCTCGATGACCCGTCGCGGATCGGCGGCCTCTACCGCGGACAGTACCTCGTGGTGACGACGTCGGGATCCACCGGTGAACCCGCGGTCCTGGTCCATGACCGGGCCTCGCAGCTGGTGGCCAGTCTCCTGGGCCCGATCCGCGAACGGCGGACCCTGATGGCGGCCAAGGAGGCGCGGGCTTTCCTGCACCGGGGGCTGCGGGCCGCGGCGCTGATCGCGGACGGGGACCACTTTGCCGGCGTCGTGCTGACCGAATCCGCGCGGCGGCGCAGCCCCCGCATCGCCCGCCGGGTGCGCGTCTTCTCCGTGCTCCGGCCGCTCCCGGACCTTGTGGCGGACCTCAACGACTTCCAGCCGACCGTGCTTTACGGGTATCCGAGCGCCATGGCGCAACTGGCCGCCGAACAGAAGGCGGGACGGCTACGGATTCATCCGCTCCTGGCGGTCGCGTCCGGGGAGAGCCTGGCAGCCCACGCCGCGGCCGGGATCGAGGCGGCCCTCGGCTGCCGGGTCACTGAGCGATACCTTGCCTCGGAGGCGCTCGCCCTGACCAGCCGCTGCCGGCAGGGGCTGCTGCACGTCAATGCGGACTGGAACATCGTGGAGCCGGTGGACGACGCCTTCCGGCCCGTCCCGCCCGGCGAACTCTCCCACACGGTGCTGGTCACCAACCTGGCCAACCGGGTCCAGCCGCTCATCCGGTACAACCTGGGCGACCGGGTGCAGCTGGCTGCCGGACCGTGCGCCTGCGGCAGCCCGTTTCCCACGCTGCGGGTCGAGGGCCGCAGCGGCGGCGTGCTGAGTTTCGCTGCCGCCGACGGGGAAACGTTGGGCGGGGCAAGGTTGGATGGGACAGGATCGGACGGGACAGGGTCGGACAGAACAAGGTCGGACGGTGCAGTGCCGGACGGCAAAGTGGTCACCGTGCTGCCGTTGGCGCTGGGCACGGTGATCGAGGAGACCGCCGGGGTCCGCCGTTTCCAGGCGATCCGCACCGGACCGCGCTCGCTCACCGTGCGGCTCGAGCTCTGGCCGGAGGCCGCGACGGCTGCCGTTCGGACGGCGGTGGGGGAGCGCCTGGGTGTGTTCTTCGCGGCCCAGGGCGCCGCCGGCGTCGACGTCCGCTTTAGCGATGAGCCGCCCCGGCCGGACCGCAGCGGCAAGTTCCGCGAGGTGTGGTCCGCCTGAGCCGGCTACTGCTGCTGTCGTTGCTGCTTGTGCTCTAGTGCTGTTCCAGGATCCGCCGGGCGTCCTGCTGGGCCTGGAGCTGCTCCGGGGTCACGGACTGTCCGGTCAGGAACCCGGCGGCGGCCATGATCCGGCGCAGCTCCGCGACGCTGCGCGGCGTCCGTACCCCGTGGTGCGCCATGGCGTGGCAGTTGGCGCAGAGCGGGACGAGGTCAGTGATGGGGTCAAGTTCATACCCGCTGCCCAGCTGTGACACCGGGACCAGATGGTGGACCGGGATGAAGTCCTTGCCGATCTCGCCGTAGGCGATTTCAAACGAGAATCCGCACGCGGCGCAGCTGGTCCCGTGGTGGGCGACGCAGACCCGCCGGGCGTCCGGACTGTGTTCGTACTTGTTCACCTCGACCCGGGTGACCGCCGCCGCCGGGACGGTGCCGGGCACGGGCTGGGTGGGGTCAGCCGGCAACGGTCCAAACTCACCCCAGAGGCCGCGGAGCAGGGGCTCGACGGCGGGCTCGACGGCCAGCGCGGGGCCGTGAAGGGCTTCCCAGTCGATGCCGGGCACGGCCTCGGCGAGGACCCCGGTCGGGACCTGGTCGCCGGCGGGCAGAAGGGCGTCGAAGTCCACCTGGAGGTAGAGCGGGGATGCGCCGGGCTGTGCGCCGACCCGGGCGGCGGCCCGCGCGGGGGCGCTCGCGGAGTCCCGTGCCTGGGCGCGGAGAGCCGGCCGTTCCGAGACGATAACGCCGTGGCCGATCAAGCCGCGTCCGTGGCGGCCCTGGAGCACCAGCCACGCGTCCGTGCCGGCGGCGCTGCCGGCGTCGCTGTCGAGAGACGTCCCGACGTCCCAGCTGGCCAGGTGCCGGCCTGTTTCGGCGACCTCTTCCAGCACGGCCGGGTAGGTCCAATCGTTCCATTCGTCGGGGTTCCAGACGAGGATGATTGCTGTCATCTGCCCATTGTCGCAGTGCCCGGACTGCCTGCGGCATTGTTGAGCGGCCCGGTCGGCCCGGTCATGCACGTGGCGTTGAGGGTGTCCTCCGCGATGGACTCCATCTGATGCAGAATGTGGGTGTCCCCGCGTGGGAGCGGTTCCGGCGGGTAGGCCACGGCCATGGTGAGCTGCCGGGTTCCGTCCGCGCTGGTCATGGTGATGGTGCCGTAGCCGGGCACGTCGCCGGGATGGCCGTAGTAGAAGTCGTTGGTGCACAAATCGTTCCAGCGGACCACGCCGAGTCCGTACCTGGCGTAGAGCGGGCTCTCCATTTGCGTGATCGTGGCCGGCTTGAGCAGCTTGTTCTGCAGCAGCGCCCGGTAGAACGTATTCACGTCCGCCACGGAGGACACCATGCCGCCGGCGGCGTTGTCGATCTGGGCGGCCGGATAGGTGACGTCCAGTTGTTTGCGGTCCAGCGCGATGTAGCCGTGGACCATGGACGACGGCGCCGGCCCGGCCGCCGTCATCAAGGTCTCGCTCAGGCCCAGCGGCTCGATGATGTCGGTGCTGATCACCTCGCCGATCCGCCGGCCGCTGAGGCGCTCGACGATCAGCGCCAGGGCAATGTAATTCGAGTTGGAGTATTCAAATCCCTGGGCCAGCTTCGCCTGCCAGGAGATCCGCCCCGCCATGGCCAGCAGATCCGCCAGGCTCACCTTGGTGGTCAGGGCTTCGCGCACCGTGGCCGGATCGAACAACGGCCCGTCCACCGACGGCATGCCGGAGCGGTGCTGCAGCAGCTGGCGGACGGTGACCGGTCCCGGCGGGTGCATCACCTTGTTGAACTCCGGCAGGTAGGTGCTGACCGGCGCATCCAGTTCCAGCCGGCCCTCCTCGGCCAGTTTGAGCACGCAGACGGCCACCATGGACTTGGTGACCCCGCCGATGTGCACAGGGTCCGTTATCTCGGCCCGGGACGGGCTGTTCAGGTTTCGGACCCCGTAGGCCGCGGACCACTCGTCCCCGCCCACACGGACCTGGATGAGGACGGCCGGGGCGCCGTCGTCGAGCAATCTCCTGCCGAACTGTTCGAGCACGGCCCGGTAGCCGGAATCGGGCGACACCGGCGCCGGCGGTTTCGGCCCGGGGACGCAGCCGCCGAGGGCGGCCGTTAGCACGACGGCGAGGATTGCGGCCGTGAGCCGGCGGGATTTTGCGCGGATCCAGACCATCGGCATGAGGGTCCTTCTTGCAGGTCGGGAGTGCAGTCAGGGCAGGAGAATGCCCCCAGCCAGGCACAGTCCTAATGCTTGTGATGGTCCTCAGGCGGACATCAGCCGACCAGAGCCATAAGTCACGGGTATGGATTCGACGTTGCTTGCGACATTCCGAGATCGCGGGCAACCGGCGCAGCGGGCTCAAAGCCTTCGACCATCCGTATAGTCCCGGCCCGGCACTGGAGCTATTCGCCCCGTCTTGGTAGCTTCGACGCATGGCCATCAAACTTGAAAACGTCGGTATTGCGGTTCGTGACCTCGAAGCTACAATCGCCTTTTTCACCGATCTCGGTCTCACGGTCGTCGGCCGTGACACGGTCAGCGGCGAGTGGACCGACACTGCCGTCGGACTTGATGGCAACCACGCCAAGATTGCGATGCTCCAGACCCCGGACGGTCATGGCCGACTTGAGCTCTTCGAGTACATCCACCCTCAAGCGATCGAGTCGAACCCAACCCGTCCCAACGACATCGGAATGCACCGCGTGGCCTTCTCGGTTGACGACATCGACAAGGCCCTTGAGATAGCTGCGAAGCACGGATGCCGCCCGCTCCGTGGTGTGGCGACCTACGGTGACGACTACAAACTCACGTATCTCCGCGGCCCCAGCGGAATCCTCGTAATGCTCGCCCAGAAACTGAAGAAAGACTGACACCAGGATCGGCCCGATTAGCCTGTGAATCGCGGCCATGCGATCGAGCTGATTGACGGCCCATCCGGGTCAGTATTCGCCAGAGTCAAACCGGCTGCTCACAGTTCTCTGCGCAAGGCGGGGGTCGCCCGATGATGGATGGCGAGCAGGGGCGTGATGGGACATGATCAGAAGATGCGCCGATCCGGAAGGACTGCATTCTGGGCGGTCCCGCCGGCCCTGCGTGGCTACAGGATCGAGTGGCTTCGCCACGACGTGGTGGCCGGCGCCGCGCTCTTCGCGATCTTGGTCCCCGCTGGCATGGCGTACGCCCAGGCCGCCGGCCTTCCACCGGTGACCGGCCTGTACGCGACGGTAGTGCCCCTGCTTGTCTACGCGGCAGTCGGGCCATCGCGTGTGCTGGTGCTGGGCCCGGATTCCGCGCTCGCTCCGATGATCGTGGCAGCCTTGATTCCCTTGGCCGCGGATAACGAGCAGAAATCCGTGGCCCTGGCCGGTCTCCTCGCCATACTGATTGGCGGCATCTTGCTGCTCGGCTCAGTGCTGAGGTTGGGAATCGTCACTGGACTGCTGTCGAAGCCCATCCGGCTCGGCTATCTCAACGGCATCGCCTTGCTGGTGGCCGTGTCCCAGCTTCCCACCCTCCTGGGGATCTCCGTGGAAGGCGGTACACCCTGGGAAAAACTCATAGCCGCCGCGCCGAAGGTGCTTGCCGGCGAGACCAATTTGACGGCACTACTGCTCGGCTTGGTCTCGCTGGCGCTTATCTGGGTTCCCCGCCGGCTGAAATGGAAGGTTCCGGGCGTGCTCATTGCGGTGGTAGTGTCCTGCCTCGCCGTGGCCGTGCTGGGACTCGAAGAGCGTTTGACGGTCACAGGTGCCCTCCCGCAGGGGCTCCCTGCACCGGCCCTGGGCGGAATTGGCTGGGCCGACGTCCTGACACTGCTGCCCGCTGCCGCCGCAATCGCCCTCATCGTCTTCGTTGATACCGGAACCCTGGCCCAATCCCTGGCGGCCGCAGAGGGCGGCAGGGTATCCGGCAACCACGAAATGGCAGCCTTGGGCGCGGCGAACGCTGCCACCGGGCTGCTCGGTGGCTTCCCGGTGTCGGCCAGCACGTCCCGCACGCCGGTGGCAGTCGAGTCCGGGGCGAAATCCCAGCTCACGGGGGCCGTGGGCGCCGTCCTGGTGCTCGGCTTCATGCTCGTGGCGCCCGGCGTCACCGAGTTCCTGCCGGCCACAACCCTTGCCGCCATTGTCATCGCCGCAGCCGCCGCAATAGCCGACCCGGCCGGAGTGCGACGGCTCATCGGCATGAGCCGCAGTGAATCGTTGGTGATGCTCGCGGCCTTCCTGGGGGTGACCATACTGGGCGTCCTCCCGGGAATCGCCGTTGCCATCGGCTTGGCAATTCTGGACTTCCTGCGGCAGGCCTGGGACCCCTACCGTGCTGAACTGGTGGACGTGCCCGGGATCCCGGGGTACCACGACGTGAGCCGTCATCCGGAAGGGGAACGCATCCCCGGCCTGTTGATCCTGCGCTTCGACGCACCGCTGTTCTTCGGCAACGGCGCCTTGCTGGGGTCCTTCGTGCGCAACGAACTGGACCAGGCGGGGGACGGCATAGAACGCGTGGTGCTGGCGGCAGAACCAGTGACGGGAATCGACACGACTGCACTGGACGAGTTGGTGCAGCTTGACGAATGGCTGGACCGGCACGGCGTGGACCTGGTGTTCGCCGAGCTCAAAGACCCGGTCAAAGACAGATTGTTGCAGTACGGCATGGGCGCCCGCTTCTCTCCCGAACATTTCTACCCAACTGTGAGCGAAGCAGTGAGGGCGTTCCAACGGGAGAAAAGGGACGGGTAGGGAGCGGTTGTCCCCGGTCATCAACCAGTTCAGTCACGGGCTCAGCCGACGGCGCGTGCGCCTAGAGGCGCACGCGCCACCACAGGGTGGTCGCGGTGCAGGTTTCCGAGGGCTGAGGCACCCTGCGGCGACCCCAGTTCCTCGAAGAACTCCACGTTGGCGCGCACGTAGTCGGCCCACTCGTCCGGGACATCGTCCGAGTAGTAGATCGCCTCGACCGGGCAGACGGGATCGCAGGCGCCGCAGTCCACGCATTCGGACGGGTGGATGTAGAGCGAGCGTTCACCCTCATAGATGCAGTCCACCGGGCATTCGTCGATGCAGGCCTTGTCCTTGACATCCACACAGGGCTGGGCGATCACGTACGTCATGGCTGGCTACACACCCGTGTAGACGGTCTTGCCCCACGTGAAGAAGTCCAGCGCGGACTTCCCCTGTTCGCGGAACGTGTTGGTGGAGGAGTCCTTGACGCCGCCGAACGGCACGTTCAGGTCCAGGCCCGCCGTCGGACGGTTGACCTTGATGACCCCGGCCTGGGCGCGGGCGGCGAAGTCCGTGGAGAGCGCCAGGGAGTCGGTGCAGATGCCGGCGGTCAGGCCGTAGCGGGAGTCGTTGATCGCGGCGAGCCCGGCCTCGTAGTCCGGGACCTCGAGGACGGCCACGACGGGTCCGAAGATCTCTTCGGTCACGGCGGCATCGTCGAAGGGCAATTCCGTGAGGATGGCGGCCGGGAAGAGGAAGCCGGCGTCCGTGCCGCCGTCGTACTTGCCGTGCAGCAGCGTGGCGCCGCGTTCGACGGCGGTGCGCACCGCGGACTGGTTCTGTTCGAACTGCTGGCTGCTCACCACGGCGCCCATCCTTGCGGCCTCGAGGCCGTCGCCGGCGGTGTACTGCGCGGCTTCCTCGGTGAGGGCCGCCAGGAATTCCTCGCGGATGCCGGGCGTGACGTAGACGCGGGACGTGGCGGTGCAGGCCTGGCCGGTGAGGCCGAACGCGCCGGCCGCCACCACCTGGGCGGCCTTGCGGGGATCGGCGTCGTCCAGGACCAGCACGCCGTTCTTGCCGCCCATTTCCAGCTGGACCCGGGCGCGGCGGGCGTTGAGGATCTCCTGCAGCCCCAGCCCGACGTTGGTGGAGCCGGTGAAGGACAACCCGGCGATGCGGGGATCGCGGGCCAGGGCGTCGCCCACCACGCGGCCCTTGCCGTGGACCACGTTGAACACGCCGGCGGGCAGCCCGGCGTCCTGCAGGGCGCGGGCCAGGTGCGTGGCGGAGAGCGGCGTGAGCTCGGCCGGCTTGATGACCACGGCGTTGCCGCTGATCAGCGCCGGCGCGGACTTCCAGGCCGGGATGGCGATGGGGAAGTTCCACGGCGTGATGAGCCCGACGACGCCGAGAGCCTCGCGGCGGGTGGTGATGGTGGTGTCCGACAGGCCGCTGGGCAGCACCTCGCCGGTGGCGGCCCAGCCGAGGGAACCGAAGAAACGCAGCACGTCGGAGGCGCGCTTGACCTCGCCCTTGGCCTCGGCGAGGGTCTTGCCCTCTTCACGGACAAGGTCCTCGGCGATGGCGGCCTGGCGCTCCAGTAGCAGGTTGCCGGCGGCCATCAGGATGGCGCCGCGGGACGGGGCGGGCAGTGCTGCCCAGGCCGGCTGCGCGGCGGCGGCGGCGCTGATGGCGGCGTCGACGTCGGCTGCGGTGCCGCTGGGGGAGAGGGCGGCGAGTTCGCCCGGGCGGGCCGGGTTCATCCGCTCGGTGTCCGCCCCGCCAAGCCATTCGCCGTTGATCAGGTGCCGGGCGGTGAGGAGGTCCCGGGCTGTTGCGGTTGAGGTGTCTGTGTCGGTGGAAGTCATGGTGGTCCTTCGTGAGAGTCGGAGCAGGGTGTGTGCTGAGCGTTCAGCGCCTGTGGCTAGAGCCCGCGGATCAGGCCGCCGTCGCAGCGCAGTGCCACGCCGGTGATGTAGGAGGCCGGCGCGCTGCAGAGGAACGCTGCGGCGGCGCCGAATTCCTCGGGTTCGCCGTAGCGGCGGGCGGGGATGGTCTTGCGGGATTCGAGCTGGATTTCCTCGGGCGTGGTGCCGCGCCGTTTGGCGGCGGCCCGGTCCAGTTCCGCGACCCGGTCCGTGGCGATGCGTCCGGGAAGGAGCATGTTGACCGTGACGGCGTCCAGCGCCACCTCGGCGGCGAGGGTCTTGAGATAGCCGGCCAGCGCCGCGCGGCCCGTGTTGGACACGGCCAGGTTCGGCAGTGGTGCCACGACGCCGCTCGAGCCGACGGCCAGGATCCTGCCCCAGCGCCGTTCCCGCATGCCCGGCAGGATGTGCGAGACCAGGGCGTGGTGCGGTTTGACGAGTTGTTCGAACGCCGCCGCGATGTCGTCCGCGCCGAGCGTGGCGGCCGCGCCGGGCTTCGGCCCGGGACCGTTGAGGACCAGGATATCGATGGGCCCGAGTTCCGCGACTGTCTGTTCGACGGCGGCGGCCACGCCCTCGGCGGTGCTGAGGTCCGCTTCGATGGCGACGGCGCCCGGTCCATAGGCGTCCGTCAGTTCGGCCACGATCTCCTTGGCGCGGACTTCGCGCCGGCCGGTGATGGCCACCCGGACGCCTTCGGCGGCGAGGGCCCGGGCGATGGCGAGGCCCAGGCCGCCGGTCGAGGCGGCCACAAAGGCGGTCTTTCCGCTGATTCCGAAATCCATCAGTTCCTCCCCGCCGTGGTCAGCACGGCGGCCGGGTTCGGGCCGAGGGCCTCGGCGGCCTCGGCCAGGTGCGTGCGCAGCCCGGTCCGGAGCACCTCCGGGAACGCCGCGGCCGGTGCCCGGACGCCGGCGTCGGCAATGAGTCCGCGCTGGTGCAGGCATTCCTTGCGGATGGCCAGCGCGATTTTCGCCTGCTGCTCGAAGTTGATCAGCGGCAGGTAGGGCAGCAGGGCATCGCGGGCGGCCCCGTAGCCGTCTTTCTGCCAGGCCCGCACGCAGGCGATGAGCGCTTCCGGGTAGGAGAAACCGGTCATCGCCCCCGCGGCGCCGGCCATGAGCTCGTCCAGCAGCCCCTGGCCGCCGAGGCCGCCGAAGACAGAGACGTCGAGGGCTGCGGTGAGGTGCCCGATCGCCACGGACGTGGGCGGGGCCTCGGCCTTGACCGCGGTGACGAAGCCGCAGGCCTGCACCACGGAAATGAGCGCCTCGGTGCTGATGTGGACGCCGCTGGCCAGCGGGTAGTCCTGCAGTACGACGTTGGCGCCGGTGGACTGGTGGATGGCGTTCAGGTGCGCGATGACCACCCCGGGGCTGGCCGAGTTGGCCTGGACCATGACGGCCGACAGCCGGTCCCCGGTGGCGGCCTGGATGGAACGGATTTCATCGACGGCCGTGCCGGTGAAGAGGGAAGTCACCCCCACCACGAGGGGCAGGCGCGTTTCCTCCACGACCACTTCCAGGACCAGGCTGCGCTCGGCCGCCGTCAGGGCCGCGGCCTCGCCGAACACGCCCAGGACCGTGAGTCCCGTGGCGCCGATCGACTCGTAGTAGCTCACGAGCCCGGCCAGGCTGTCCGTGTCGACATTCAGGGTGCTGCCCTGGAACGGTGTGGCGACGACGCCCCACACGCCGGGTGTCAGTGACTCCCGCATTGGTTTCTCCTTCTAAGCTCTTGTTGTTCTTCGAGCGGCTGAATCTTCGGGCCGTGGAACGGCTAGCGTCCCGGCCAGTGCGGGGCGCGCTTCTCCTGGAAGGCGCGGACGCCCTCGGCGGAGTCCTCGCTGTCCAGCGCCGCCATGAGGGCGGGGAGCCGGAGGCCGCGGGCCTCGGTGGCGGTCAGGTGCGCGGTCTGCGTGACCATCTGCTTGACCGCCCGGACCGAGGTGGGGGCGCAGGCGAGGATCTGGTCCACCCAGCGCTGTACCGCGGCGTCGAGCTGGTCCGCGGGGACCACCTCATTGACCAGGCCCATGGACTGCATCTCTGTGGCCTCGGCCTTCCGCCCGGTCAGGAGCATGCCCATTGCCTGGGTGTACGGGATCCGGCGCACCAGCTGGTGGATGCCGCCGTCGAGCGCCAGACGCCCGACGCGCGGTTCCGTCAGCCCGAAGCGGGCCGTGTCCGCGGCGATCACGATGTCCGCGCCGAGCACGATCTCCATGCCGCCGCCGAGCGCATAACCGTTGACCCGGGCGATCACCGGGATGTCCAGCGTGGTGCGCAGGCTGAGCCCGCCGAAGCCGTTCGGGTCCAGGCCCGCCCAGTATTCGAGCCCGGTCTTGTCCACGGCGGAGGCGGACATGTCTGCGCCGACGCAGAAGGCCCGGGTCCCGGCGCCGGTGATGACCACGGCGCGGACGTCCGGATCGGCTTCGAGCTGGTCCCAGATCTCGTTGAGCCGGGCCTGCGCGCCGCCGTCGACGGCGTTGAGCACGTGCTGGCGGTCGATGACCACGGTGGCGACGTGGTTCTCGATGGTCAGGGTGACCTGGTCAACGGCGGTGGGAACTGACGCGGTCGTCCCGGCCTCTGAAACGGCGGTCACCGAAGGACCCCCAGCTGCTGCAGGCGCTCGATGGTCTCGGCGTCGAAGCCGTTCTCCAGCAGCACCTCGACGTTGTGTTCGCCGAGGCGCGGGGCCACCCGGCGGATGGTGGGCGGGGTGGCGGAGAGCCGGATGGGTGCGTTGAGCATCTTCACGGTGCCGACGCCGGGGTGTTCGGCCTCGACGATCATGTTGTTGGCGTGTGTCTGCGCATCGGCCAGGGTCTGCTCCAGGGTGTGCACCGGGGCGTTGAGCAGCCCCTGGTCTTCGAGCCGCGTGGTCCAGTATTCGGTGGTGTTGGTGGCCATGCGCTCGCGGAAGATCGCCTGCAGTGCCGGCTTGTGCTTGAACTGCTGTTCGAGGTTGGCGAACTCGGGCCGCAGCGTGAGGTCCTCGTCCAGGCCCAAGGCCTCGGAAATGCGCAGCAGCGGGTCCGGGGTGAAGCCGCCCACCATGCAGACGGCGCCGTCGGTGGTTTCAAAGACGCCGCTGAGTGGCATGGCGCCCCAGTTGACCTCGTAGCCGCGGTTGAGCTGCATGCAGGCCTCCTGCATCTGCAGGTGCAGCATGGAGTCGTACATGGTCACCTCCACCTTCTGCCCGACGCCGGCGGACTCGCGGGTGCGCAGTGCCAGCAGGATGCCCTGCATGAGGTGCATGCCCGTGATGTAGTCGCACAGCGTGGTGGGGTAGATGGCCGGCTTCATGTCATCGGACTCGCGCCGCCACATGACGCCGGAGTAGGCCTGGGCGATCGCGTCCTGGCCGCCCTTGTGCGAGTAGGGTCCCTCGGGGCCGAAGCCGGTGCCGGAGGCCCAGATGATGCCCGGGTTCTGCTCCTTGAGGTCCTCGTAGCCGAAGCCCATCCGCTCCATCACGCCGGAGCGGAAGTTGCTGACCACGACATCCGCGTCGGCGAGCAGCCGGCGGAGGACGGCTTTGCCCTCATCGGTGCGGGTGTCCACGGAGATGCTGCGCTTGTTCCGGTTGATGGACAGGAAGATCGGGTTGTCCTGGCCGTCCTTGTCCGGAAACGAGTTCCGGGAGATGTCCCCGGCGCCCGGGCGTTCCACCTTGATGATGTCCGCGCCGTAGTCGCCCAGCAGCTGGGTGCAGGACGGGCCCATGAACACCTGGGTGAAGTCCACGATCTTGATGCCATCAAGCGGGAGCGGGGTGCCGGCAGCTTCCGTGGCGGCCGCCGTCGTGCCTGAGAACAGGTCGTCGATGACGGTGCTCATGCCCCCACCACCGCGTCCACGTCAAGGGTGGCGTTCGACGACGGGACGTCGCCCGGGTCCGCGCCGTGCCGGCGCATGCCCTGCTGGATGTCCAGGGCGGAGACGTCGCGGACGAGGGTGCCGTTCTGGATCGCCAGCGCGGCGGCAACGCCGACTGCCTGGCCCATGGCCATGCAGGGCGGGATCTCGCGGGACATCTTCTGGGCCTCGGGGGTGGCGGAGTAGTGCCGGCCGGCGACGAGCAGCTGGTCCACTTCCTTGGGCAGCAGCGAGCGGAACGGGTAGTAGTAGTCGCGGCCGCGGGCAACGGTGTCGGCGAAGTGGCGGCGGGAGGTGACATCTTCCTTGGTCATGACGTACTCGCCTTCGAGCAGGCGGGTCTGGCGCACGCCCATCTGGGACGCGACGTCGAGCATGTAGCAGTTCTCGAAGCCGGGCAGGTTGGCGCGGACGTAGTCCACGGCCTCGGTGATGCGGTCCCGCGCGGCGAACTCGGCGGCCGTCATGTCCGCCGGGTCGACGCCGTCGAACCCGGTCATGTGGGGTGCGTTGCACCAGACGACGCCGTCGATGGGGGTCTTGAGCCACCACAGTTCCCAGGCGCCGCCGAGGAGGCGCTTGATCTTGCGGTTGATGGCGCGGGCTTCCTTCGGGTTGGCCTGTTCGAAGGCCTCCGCGGCGTTGGTGTCCACGTTGCCCAGGCGGAAGACGAGCGTGGTGAGGTAGCTGTCCTTGACGTAGCTGGCGCCGGCCCGGGAGGCGACGTCGATGTCGCCGGTGGTGTCGATGACGATGTCGGCCATGAAGGCCTGCGGGCCGGATTTGGTCTCGCAGATGACGCCCTTCATGACGCCGTTGTCCACGATGGGGCGGGAGAACCAGGAGTGCAGGCGCAGGTTGACGCCGGCCTCGCGGACGAGGTCGTTGGAGACACGCTTCCAGCCGTCCGGGTCGAAGGCCGCGGCGTAGCAGACCGGTTTGGGGGTGGTGTGGGAGTGGAAGTCGAAGGTGCCGTAGCGGCCCCACTTGTTCCACAGTTCCTCGGAGGTCTTGCGGTCATCGGCCGGCGGAACGATCGCCAGGCCCAGCTTCTGCAGCCGCTCGACGTACTCGGAGACGATGCCGGTGACCGTGATTTCCTGGCCGTTGATCATGTCATCGAGCACCAGGACCATGCCGCCGGAGGCGAGGCCGCCCAGGGAGGAGTAGCGTTCCAGCAGCGTGACAGAGGCGCCCGAGCGGGCGGCGGTGACGGCTGCGGCCACGCCTGCGGGGCCACCGCCGACGACGAGGACGTCGGAGCGGGAGATGACGGGGGCGGTGAGGTCCGCCGTGGTGGTGCTGAGTTCCAATGACGACATGGCTGTGGACGGGTTCATGGGGGATCCTAACTGTTTCGGCCGAGGCCGTTAGAGGCGTGCCGTGGGAACGGGTGCCGTTGGAACGGTGCCGGTGACGTAGAAGACGGTGCCCGGCAGTAACGCGGCAACGCTGACCGCGAAACCGACCCGGCAGAGGGTATGACGCATCGCGGCCCGTTGCGGGCCGTGGTGCGGGCTGTTGGAGGGTTCCGGCGGACACCGCGGTATAGATGGGGCGTCCGGACGGAGAAAGGTGACGGCGGCTAGGGCCGGCGGATCACCACGCGTGAGGTGCGTTAACCCAGATTGCTACGCAGACCTCTTCGTAGCTGTTCTTGTACCAGTGGGGCGTATCCGAGGAGAAGGTGATCGAATCGCCTTCTTCCAGGGTGTACTTCTCGCCGTCCAGGAAGATGTCCTTCCGGCCGGAGAGCACGATGCCGAATTCCTCGCCGCTGTGCCGGAAAGGAGTGGCGCTGGTGTCGTGGCCTGGCGGACTCACGATCCATTGGGCCTCCAGCGCACCGTTGAGGTCCGGGGTGAGCAGTTCGTAGACTGCTTCACCGACGGACTTCTTGGTGACGCCCTTGAGGTTCCGCCGCTCGGCCTTGCGGACCACGGGGGACCTGGTTTCCTCCTGTCCGAGGAAGAACTTCCCCACCGGAATGTCCAGGCCGTGTGCCAGCTGCGCCAAGGTGGTGAAAGAGGGATTGGCCAGGCCGCGTTCGATCTGGCTGACGATCGCCGGGCTGAGGCCAGTGACTTCCGAGAGCTTCGCGAGGGTCATTCCTTTGTCCTTGCGCATGTTGCGGACCTTGTTGCCGACGGTGGCAAGAAGGACGCTTGTGCCGGCGGGGGAATGTCCCGTGACGATTTCGTTGGTCATGCTCCGACTCTCTCTTGGTGAGCTAACACACATAACTATAGTGAAAACTTTTAGCGAATCAAGGTTTTGCTGAATATTTTTACGGTTCCGGACTGAATCTGCGCCTGACGTGGGGCTTTGTGATCCGGCCTGGGCCCGGCCCGCCGCGGGCGGACGGGACTTCTCCGAAAACCATTGACTCTGTGAAGATCTTCAATATAGTTGTGTGAGCCGCAACACTTTGGGCAGGAATGCTTCAAACAGGTTAGGGTGCACAGCCTTCTGGCGGAAGGTGCATCCGACCCGCGAACCCGTTCCTTTCCTTAAGCAAAGCTGCCGTGACATCTGCCAAGCCATCCGCAGAGCACGATGTTGGCCGGTCACCAGGGACCAGTTCCTTGTTGCCGAGCTGGATGGCCCGTTTGCATTCAAGCGCTACGAAGAGGCATGCGTAGCTATCTGGGCTAACTCGCCTCCCATGTGGCGAGCCGGTCCCGCCCGCGGACCAAGCCAAACGATAGTTTCGATTGCCGGCGACCCCAACGGGGGTGCCCGCCGGCAATCCGTACCCTCACGCACCCCGAAAGTGCGGGGGAAGGAAAAAGGAATCATGACTGACACTGTCGTCAAGACTGACCTGGAGACCGGCCGCAAGTCCCGGCTATCTCCGGAAGTCCGCCGGGGACTGCTCGGCCTTGGACTTGGAAACACCCTGGAATGGTACGACTGGATGGTCTTCGGCCTGCTGTCGGCCTTCATCGGACCCAAGTTCTTCCCGTCGCAGGACCCCGTTGCCGCGACGCTGAGCGCGCTGGCAGTCTTTGCCGTCGGCTTCGCGTTCCGTCCGCTGGGCGGCATCCTGCTCGGCACCTTCGCCGACAGGATCGGACGACGGCGGGTAATGCTCTGGTCCATCATGATGATGGCGATCACCACCCTGATCATTGCCGTGTCGCCGACCTATGACCAGATTGGCCCCGCGGCCGGCGTCATCCTGCTGGTCTGCCGCATCGTTCAGGGCATCTCCACCGGTGTCGAAGCTCCGCTGTCCACCGCCCACGCCGTCGAACTCGTCCCCGAGGGACGCGAGGGCTTTGTCGCCGGCATCATCTCCTTCTACGTCAACGCAGGCATCCTGCTCGCCTCGCTGGTCAGCTACCTCTCGTCCCTGATGCTCGGCGGGGCCGTCATGGCCGACTGGGGATGGCGTGTGCCGTTCATCGTCGGCGCAGCCTTCGGCTTCGTCGTTGTCTACCTCCGCCGGACGCTTCCGGAAACCATGAAGCCGGAAGAACTGGCGAACAACTCCGCCAAGACCGTCTGGGGTGGAGTGCGCAAGCACTGGCTCAGCGTCCTGGCCATCACCTTCGTCGTCGGCGCGGCGCAGGCCTACAACTACGCCTGGAACACCGGCCTCCCGACGGCGGCCCGCACCGGCTTCAAGGAGGACGCAACCGCCGTCTTCGCGCTCACCACCATCCTCGGCGTCGTGCTGGTTGTCGGCAGCCTCATCATCAGCAAGGTCGCTGACGGCAAGTCGATGTCCAAGTGGTTCCTGATCACCCGTGCGCTGGCCATTCCGTCCGTGTTCCTGATGCTGATGTACGTCAAGCCCGGCATCGCCGGCTTCGCGGCCGTCCTCCTCGGCGGCTCGGTTGTGCTGGTCCTGAACATGACCCTGTACAACGTGGTCACCAGCTCCCTGATGCCGAAGGGTTGCCGCGGCGCCGGCACCGCGCTCGGCTACGGCCTGGGCGTCGCCCTCTTCGGTGGCACGGCCTCCTACCTCCTGGTCTGGCTCCAGTCCATGAACGCCTCCTGGATCTTCCCCGTTTACGTGGCCGTCCTGTCGGCGCTCAGCATCGTCTTCTACCTGCTCGCCCGGAAGAAGAACGGCATCTTCATCGGCCGGTAGAGCACGCAGCCGGCCACGACCACGGCCGGTTACGAAGACAGCCAGTTACCAAAACAGCCAGGCCAGAACACAGGCACGCAAGAACAGCGGTAAGCAGGAACGGAAAGTGGGAACCCTCATGGACGCCAGTCGCCCGGACACAAACGGCTTGCAGGCAAACGTGATCTCCTTTGATCTCGACGCCTCCGACGTGGAGCTTTACGAGGCAGCGCGCGCGCTGTTGCTCACCGCCCACCACAGCGAGAACCACCGGGTGGCTGCCGCCATGCGCGGTGAATCGGGGGCCATCTATCTCGGACTGCACATTGGCGCCAAGCGCATCAACGTGTGCGCCGAATCCAGCGCCCTCGCCAATGCCCGCATGGCCCAGGAGCCAGCAATCCACTCCGTGGTAGCCGTCAGCATGGACGGGCAGGGACACCCCCAGGTCACCAACCCGTGCGGCCTCTGCCGGGAGCTGCTGCGTTCTTACGGAACCGAGACATCTGTACTGGTCGATGCCGGGGGCGAGGTGGGCAAGGTCCGGATCAAGGAACTGCTGCCCTTTCCCTGGATGCGTGCCACCGAAACGGAGTGGGACACAGTTCCGCCCCGCGTTCAGGAACAAGCAAGCTAACGAGCCGCCGCGGCACCCGCATCATCACCGGCGGCAACGGCAGCGGCAGGGCATCACGGAAGGCCGGGACTCACAAAGTCCCGGCCTTCCGGCGTGCCGGGAGGTTCCGCCGTCGGGCGGCCCCCGACGCCACACAGAAAGCTGGTGCAGCCGCCGCGTTTCCGCTAAACCACTGCACCAGCAGGTAGTACGAATTTTCTGAATACTATGAAACGTTACTCATTCGCGGCTCCCTATGTCCCGGGGGTTGATGACCGGGTCTCTACGTCTTCTTCCAGGTGCCTCGTCATCAGCCAGCCTGCGCCGGCCATTACTACGCCCATCACCATGAAGGCCCAAGTGTCCATGGTGTTCAGCGACAGGAAGTTGGCCGCCGAATCCACGCCGACGATGAAACCGTAAATGCTAAGGACGATGTACAGCAGACCGGAGCCCATGAGGAAATTCCGGGCGCCCATGGCAGTCCGGGACATGGTCAGGCCGGTGGCGCCGATCGCGAGCTGAACGATGTTCAGCAACATCGACACCTGGAACAGGCCCAGGAACAGGGCCTTGGAATCGGGCCCGAAGAACCTCAGTTCGCTGTAATTCGTAGTGATGCCGGGGATGAACCCCAAGATGCCCACGACGATCAGGACGATACCTGCACCCATGCCGACGTTCTGTACATCTGTCCGACCAAAATGAACGCCGTGCGCATGAGGAGATGCGGTAGTCATTATCTGCCTCCAACCACTGATTGCGGACATTTACAATTTTACGACCGGGGTGTGCAAAAAGCGCCGGGGGCCCCCGACGGCAAATCCGGCGGATCCGGCCAATGTGCCTGTCGGAAACCGGCCGGGTGCCGGGCCCGTGGCACCATGGATCTCGATGAAACTGCGCGCTGATCAGACCGGACAACGTGGCCTTCCCATGCCCCTGTGGCTGCAGGGTGCCCTCGAGTCCGCCCAGGCCGCCGTCATTTCCGCCCTCGTGGTGGTGGCCCCGATCGTCATGGTCTGGGCCACGGCCGGATTCCAGCATGACGGATTCGATGTCCTGGCGCGCCTGGCCGGCCAGGCCTGGCTGCTGATCCACGGCGTGCCCCTGCTGCTGGACACCGCCGGTGCCGGGTCCGCCGCGCAGCCGGAATCCGGGACGCTCTCGCTCATTCCGCTGGGCCTGGCCCTCATCCCGTTCCTGCTCGCCTGGCGTGCCGGACGGCGCCTTGCCCGCGCCTCATATACGGACCAGCTCTGGCAGGCGCTGCTCGGCTCCTGGCTGGCGTACGCCGGATTCGGGATTGCGACGGGCTTCGTCTGCCGCACGGCCGACGTCGGCATCAGCCTGTGGGCCGCCGCGTTCATTCCTCTCGTCCCGTTCGGGCTCGGCATGGTGGTGGGTGCGCGCCGCGAGGCCGGGTCGTGGAGCCGGCTGATCGGCGTCGACGCCGTGGCCTGGCTGGCCCGTACCAGCCAGCACTCCCGTTGGGCCGGATCCTACCTGGGCTCGGCCATCAAGGCAGGCTCGGTGGCGCTGATGGCGAGCCTGGCGATGTCCGCCGCGCTGCTGGCCGTTGACCTCTTCATCCACTGGAACCTTGTGGTCGCCGTTTACGAAGGGCTCGACGCCGGTGCCATGGGCGGCGGTGTCCTCACCATCGTGCAGCTCGGCTTCCTGCCCAACCTCGTCGTCTTTGCCCTGGCCTGGATCTCCGGCGCGGGGTTCGCCCTGGGCGTCGGGTCGCTGGCCGGACCGCTCGGGACCGCCGTCGGGCCGCTGCCGTCCGTTCCGGTGTTCGCCGCGCTGCCGGCCGGGTCCCTCGACTTCGGCTTCGTGGCCCTGGTGGTGCCGGCGCTGGCCGGGGCGCTGGCCGGCTGGTGGTTCCTGCGCGAAGGCGAAAACCACTTCGATGAATGGCTGTCCATCAAGATCCGGGCCCGCTGGTTTACCGCCGCCGCCTCCACCCTGGTGCTGGGCGCGGTGATCGGCTCCGTCGCCGGGCTGCTCGCGGCGGGGCTCGCCTGGCTGGCCCGCGGTTCTGCCGGCATCGGTCGGCTGACGGAGATCGGGCCCGACCCGCTGCGCACGGCACTGTTCGTGGCCGCGGAGGTCGGGATCGGCGTCATGATCGGCTACGCGGCCGGACCGTGGCTGGAACGCCAGCAGAAGCTGCGCGAGGCAGACCTGGAGACGGTCAGCAGCCGCTAGCCCGGAGTGTGGGTTCGGCTGCTAGCGCAGCTGCGTGGGCAGCTGCCTCGGCAGGGACTTCTCCAGTTGCGTCCTGCATTCCGAGGTTGCCTGCTGCGTCAGGGCGTAGCGGACGCACTGCTGGTAATCGCGGATCTGGTTGAAGAACAGTGTCGAGGCCAGGACCACCAGCAGCATCACCGCCGACACCACCAGTCCGGATATCGCGCCGTACAGAACCAGCCGCGATTCCTTGTATTTCACCGCCCGGACCAGGACCACGATGCCCAGCACGATCCCCGCCACCGTGAGCAGCGCCGTCAGCCACACGTAACCCACGTCGAGCTGGAAGACGAAGAACGAGCCCAGGACCGCGATGACGAACAGCCGGAACAGGGTGTGCGTCAGCCGTGCGGAATCTTGTGCTGCCTGGCCGACCGGTTGCCGGTCGGACTGGCCGCTGCCGGATTCCGTGGGGGGATTCATGTTTTCCAGCCTACGCGAGCGGCCCCATAAGCTAGGACCATGCGCATAGTTGTCCTCGTTTCCGGCACCGGCTCCAACCTCCAGGCAGTAATCGATGCCGTGAAGTCCGGCGCGCTCGACGTCGAGATCGCCGCCGTCGGCGCCGACCGGCCGGGGACGTTCGGGGTGGAACGCTCCGCCGCCGCCGGGATTCCCACGTTTGTAGTGGACTTCAAGGCCTACCCGGACAGGGCGGCCTGGGACGCGGCCCTGACCGAGGCCGTCGCCGGCTTCGCCCCGGATGTGGTGGTGTCCTCGGGCTTCATGCGGATTGTCAGCGCCGACTTCATCGACGCGTTTGGCGGCAAATACCTCAACACGCACCCGGCGCTGCTGCCGTCCTTCCCCGGCGCCCACGGTGTCCGCGACGCGCTGGCCTACGGCGTGAAGGTCACCGGCTGCACGGTGCACTGGGCCGACGCCGGGGTGGACACGGGCCCCATCATCGCGCAGGAAGCCGTGGCGGTCGGGGACGGCGAGAGCGAGGAATCCCTGCACGAGCGCATCAAGGTGGTGGAACGCCGGCTCCTGGTCTCCACGCTCGCTTCCCTCGCCGCGGCCCACACCCCCGCCTGATTCCCCCGCTGCCGGCCCAACTAGCCTCACCCAAACCCCACCCAACTGACTCGCAGCAGGCTGACTCGCAGCAGGGG
>NZ_JBFTZW010000041.1:0-26470 GCF_056406555.1 Arthrobacter sp. P1_B4 | reverse complement strand
GACCACCCCCGCATCAAGGGCATCGTCAACGCCCTGCACAAGGTCCTGGACCGCGGCGACATCCGGTTCTTCGGCAACGTGGACTACGGCACGGACTTGTCCATCGATGACCTCCGCACCCACTACGACGCCGTCATCTTCGCCACCGGCGCCATCAAGGATGCTGACCTCAACATCCCCGGCATCGAGCTCGAGGGCTCCTACGGCGGCGCCGACTTCGTATCCTGGTACGACGGGCACCCCGACGTGTCCCGCGAATGGCCGCTGGAGGCCAAGGAAATCGCCGTGATCGGCAACGGCAACGTGGCCCTCGACGTGGCCCGCATGCTCTCCAAGCACGCCGACGACCTCCTGGTCTCCGAAATCCCGGACAACGTCTACGCCGGGCTGAAGTCCTCGCCGGTCACGGACGTGCACGTGTTCGGCCGGCGCGGACCCGCCCAGGTCAAGTTCACGCCCCTGGAACTGCGCGAACTCTCCCACTCCAAGGACGTGGACATCATCCTCTACGCCGAGGACTTCGAGTTCGACGCCGAATCGGACCGGCAGATCCAGAGCAACAACCAGACCAAGACCATGGTGGGCACGCTCACCAACTGGATCGCCGAACAGCCCGAGGACCTCTCCGAGCTCACCGCGTCCCGCCGGCTGCACCTGCACTTCCTGCACAGCCCCGTCGAGATCTACGCAGAAACCATAGACGGCGCCGACGCGCCCGGCCGCGTCGCCGGGATCAAGTTCGAGCGCACCGAACTGGACGGCACCGGCAACGCCCGCGGCACGGGCGAGTTTGTCGAGTACCCGGTCCAGGCCGTGTACCGCGCCATCGGCTACTTCGGCTCCGCCCTCCCCGAGGTCGAGTTCGACCACAGCAAGGGAGTCGTCCCGAACGACGGCGGCCGGGTCCTGGACGCCGCCGGCACCCACGTGCCGGGGATCTACGCGACAGGCTGGATCAAGCGCGGCCCGGTGGGACTGATCGGCCACACCAAGGGTGACGCCCTCGAAACCGTGACCTACCTGCTTGAGGACCGCGAAAACCTGCCGCTGGCCGCGGCGCCCGCTCCCGAGGCGATCGTCGAGCTCCTGGCGGGCCGCGGCGTCGCGTACACGAGCTGGGAAGGCTGGCTGGCCCTGGACGAGCACGAGCGCGCCCTCGGTGAAAAGGCCACCGCTGCCGGCGGGTCGCACGGCGTCGCCGTTCAGCGCGAGCGCATCAAGGTGGTGCCCCGCGAGGACATGGTGGAGATCTCCCGCGGCGCCGCCGTCGAGGTCTAGCCTCGACGCAGAGCAACGACGCAGAGCAACGACTCAGAGCAACGCGGGGTGACTTCGGGCCCATTCCAGACAGGAAGAGGGTCGCGAAGTGGCCCCGCGTCGTTTTCATGGCCTCCAAGGGCGTGGAAACCCGGGTGGTAGTCAGTAGGCTTACCGTCATGGATGAACACTCGCCCGGGGCCGGCCAATGAGGCTCCGCCACAGCAACGCGTCCGGCCGCGGATACCGCAGGGTCCCCGCAGGGACTGGGTTCAGTTACAAGGACCTGGACGGTTCCACCCTGCCGCCGGGCCCCGTGCGGGAACGGCTCGAGGGCATCGGGATCCCGCCGGCCTGGACCGACGTCTGGATTGCCCCGTACGACAACGGGCATATCCAGGCCACGGGCGTCGACGCGGTGGGCCGGCGGCAGTACATCTACCATCCGAGCTGGCGGGAACGGAAGGACCGGCTGAAGTTCGASCGTTCGCTCCAGCTGGCTGAGACCCTGCCGGCCGCACGCCGCTTGGTGACCATGGACCTGCGCTCCGAAGGGCTGACGCGGGAACGGGTGCTGGCGGCCGCCTTTCGGATGCTCGACAGCGGATCATTGCGCGTCGGCTCGGAGCGCTACACCAACGAAAACGGCAGCCACGGCCTCGCCACCCTGCTCTGCGCCCACGTCAAGGTGCGCAAGGATGAACTCCGGCTCAGCTTCCCGGCCAAGAGCGGCAAGACCTGGGAGTCGCGGATTGACGACGCCGACCTCGCCGCCGTCGTGCGCCAGCTCAAGCGCCGCGGCGGCAACGCCCGCCTGCTGGCCTACAAGGACGGCCGCAGCTGGCATCCGGTGTCGAGCGCGGACATCAACGAGTACGTCAAGGAGCGCACGGGGGAGGACTTCACCGCAAAGGATTTCCGCACCCTGCGGGGGACGGCGGCGGCAGCGGTCAGCCTGGCGCAGAGCGGCCCCCAGGCGAAGGTCTCTGCCCGGAAGAGCGCGGTGAGCCAGGCCATGCAGGACGCGGCCGCGGTCCTGGGCAACACACCGTCGATCGCCCGGAAAAGCTACGTGGATCCCCGGCTGCTGGACCACTTCGCGGCCGGGGAAACGATCGACCCGAGGCGGCTGGATTCCGCCGAGTCCGAGATCCGCGCCCTGCTGTACCAGGAAGGGGACGTGGTGCCGCTGCGGAAGGCCGCCGGCTAGGGCGCGGCCCGGCGGCACCTCAGAACTCGGCGTTAATGAACCCGATGACAATCGCCGTCCACCAGCACAGCTGCGAGATCACCAGGCACAGCAGCAGATGGACCCGTTGCCCGGCGGCCAGGTCCCTGAACGAGGCGTCGGGCGTCAGCCTGGCCAGCCGCCGCATGAGCGGAATGAGCATTATCCCGTTCAGGCTGAGCACAAGGACGGCCGCGAGCTTGAGGTCCGTCATCGGGTTGCTCAGGTGCGGGTTCAGGAACGCGCCCGTGGCCAGCATGCCGGCCAGACCGCCCCAGATCAGCGGTGTCGCCGCGCCGTCGAGCCTGATGGTTTCGGCCAGGTCGCGTCTGCCGATCAGCCACAGGAAGCCGTGCCAGTCCATCAGGACGACGGCGCCAAAGGCCACGACCATCGACAGCACGTGCAGCACGACGGCGATATGGTGGACATAGGTGTCGACATGGACCGCGGTGGACAACGTGACCGAGAGCAGCCAGGCCGCGGCGGCCGCGGCGGACAGGCCGGCCACAAGCCGCCGCGTGGACCGCTCAGATTCACGGTGCCGTCGGAGGGTGCGCCTGCTCACCGGAACGTAGCTCATGCCATACCTCTGCGAGACCTGCCGCGGTGGCCCTCCCAGCCCGGCCCGGGGTAGCTCCACGATAGTCCCGCGGGCGGATGCCAACAAGGAAATCCCCATCCGGGGCGGCGGCTACATCCGGCCGAAGCGCGCCCGGACCAGCGCGAACACGCCGTAGGCAATGAAGCCCGCCCCGATCGCCAGGAGCAGGTATGGGCCGAAGGGGTGGTCCCGGAGCGCCTTGAGGCTGCCGTCCAGGCCGGTGGAGGAACCGGGATTGTTGGTCGCCGCGGCCACGACGAAGAGCAGCCCGGTCAGGATCAGCGCCAGCCCTTTCGAGACGTGCCCGGTGACGCCAAGGGCGCTGATGACCCTGCCGCGGCGGGTCCCCTCGAAGTGCTGCAGTTCCTCCTTGAACTTCTTCCCGAAGCCCTTGACGATGAAATACACGCCGATTCCCATGATGGTGAGACCGAGGCCGACAAGGGCCGGAACCCCCAGCGGTGACTGGATCAGGGCCGTGCTGAAATCCCGGGTCGAGTCGCCCGAATCGCCGCGCTGGCCGAGCCCGAAGCCCGCGAAGCTCAGCCCGACGCTCCCGTACGCTATGGCGAGGAATCCGGAGGAAATGAGTTTGCCCAGCTGCTCCCGGCGCGGCAGGTGGCGGCCCCGGAGCGTCGCCTCGCTCAGCTGCCAGAGCGAGAGGCCCGCGCAGGCGATGCAGGCCGCCCACATGACCACCGGACCCCAGGGGTTGGCGGCGAGTTGTTCGATGGCGCCGGTGGGTTCGGCCTGGCCCGGCGCGCCCAGGACCAGGGCGACGGCGATGGCCCCGATCACGATATGAAGCAGTGCCATCACCGCGAATCCGGAACGTGCGACGGCGTCGAGCGCGGTGCTGTTCGACGCCGCCTCCGCGGTGTCGACGGCGTCGCCGAGGGCGGCTTCGATCCCGGACTCTTCTTCTGCCATGGTGATGCGGGTATTCCTCATCTGGTCCGGTGGAACGGCGGTGTGCCGTGTCGTGCCTGCGGCGGTGTGCCTATGCCGCCGATTCTACGCGCGGCGAAGTGGCAGCCGCGTGGACTACCGCGTTTTTGGTAAGTGTGCTTACCATAGCCGAGGCATGGCCCCGCTCGTGGACATGCCGCGGACCGGCAGCCTTGCTGCCCCTGCGATTCGGATTCGAAGACAGATGATAGGAAGCTCAACATGGCAGGTAATCTTGTTGCCCGATCCATTCACGACCTGACGGCAGCCGCCTGGTTCGGCGGTTCCCTGATGGGCGCCATTGGGCTCAACGGTGCTACGGCTGTTGCCAAGGACCCTGCGGAACGTACCCGCCTCTCAAGCCTGGGCTGGAAGAAGTGGGCGCCGTACCAGACGGCGGCGTTTGGGGCGCATTTTCTTTCGGGCCTCGCCATCATGTGGGAGAACAAGGGCCGGATGGCCAAACAGGACGGCGTCACGCGCCTGAGCGTCTACAAGTCCGTCGTCACCCTCGCCGGTGCCGCTGTGACCCTGTACGCGGGCCTGCAGGGAGCCAAGGTGGACAAGCTGGCCGCCGAGGGCGCCAAGGGTGCCACCGAGCCGAAGCCGGGAGCCTCGGAGGAACTCCGTTCCGCGCAGCAGCAGCTGAAGATCCTGCAGTGGACCATCCCCGTATTCGCCGGCTGGGTGGTCGTGCTCGGCGCCAAGCACGGCGAGATGCAGCGGCCCAAGAACGTCCTGAAGGGCCTCGTCCGCTAGCCCTGGCACAGCCGTATGCGCCACTGTTGAGGGCCGGAACATCGCGTTCCGGCCCTCAACAGTGGCAGTCGCACTCTCGCCGGAACAGCACTCTCACGCCGGAACCGGGGGAGCCGAGACTGCGGCCCGGCCCTTCGATTGCCGGGCCCGCAGGATGATCTTGAAGATTTCACCGAGGAACAGCAGCACCACGCCAGGCACCAGGCAGAGCAGCCACTGCTGGCCGGTAAGCGGCAGCGTGCCGAACAGGTCCTGCATCACCTTCATCTGGGTGATCAGCATCGAGCCGAGGACGGCCCACGCGAACGCCCAGAGCAGCTTCGGGTTGGACACCGTGGCGGGCCCGAAGGCGCTCTCGGTCGGGTAACGCAGATTGAGCGCCACGAAGATGTTCATCAGCCCCAGCCCCACCACGGCCATGGTCTGGCCGACCTCCAGTGAACCGTAGGTCGTCTTGCCGATCTGCACGAGGATCAGCGTCGCGGCCGCCATGAAAAGCCCGACGATGAACAGGCGGACCATCATCGACCGGACGAGGATCGGCTGGTTGAAGGGCCGTGGTTTGCGGTCCATGATGCCCGGCGTCGCGAGATCCAGGCCCATCACGGCCCCAATCGGGGCGACGATCGCCATGTGGATCCACAGCACCTGGGCGGGGCTGAGCAGGGCCGTGCCGGCTATGGCGAAGGCCGAGGATCCGATGAACGCCAGAATGAACATAAACAGGTTGGCGACCTGGATTCGGATGAACTTCTGCAGGTTGTCGTAGACGAGCCGGCCCTCTTCGACCGCCGCCACGATGGTGGCAAAGTTGTCGTCGGCCAGGATCATCTTTGCCGCACCCTTGGCGACGTCGGTGCCGGTGATGCCCATCGCGATCCCGATGTCGGCGGCCGCGATGGCCGGCGCGTCGTTCACGCCGTCGCCGGTCATGGCCACGATGTTGCCCTTGCGCTTGAGCACCTCGACCAGCCGTACCTTGTGTTCGGGGGCGACACGGGCGATCACGCCGATCCCGTCTACCTGGCTGTCGGCCTCCGCGTCGCTCATCGCCGCGAACTCGGCCCCGGTCACCGCGCGGCCCCTGATGCCCAGTTCGTCGGCGATCGCCGCAGCAGTGACGGCGTGGTCGCCGGTGATCATCCGGACCCGGATGCCGGCGTGCTTTGCCTTGGCGATGGCGGCCACCGCCTCGGCGCGCGGCGGGTCAACCTCGCCGATCAGCGCCGAAATCTCCAGATCCTGCATCAGCGCCATCAGGTCGCCCGAAGGCTGGAACGTCGCCGGGTCGAACTCGCGCTGCGCCAGGGCGAGCACCCGCCTGCCCTGGCTGGCGATGCGATCGTTCTCGGCAAGCACCTTGCCCCGCATTTCGTCGGTGAGGCGCTCGGCGTGGCCGCCCGGCATCCGGCCGAACGAGGACCTGCTCAGGAGGACGTCGGGTGCCCCCTTCACGTAGGCCCGGATCACGGGCTTGCCATCGTCCCCCGGCATCCGGTGGAATGTGGCCATGAACTTGTAGTCGGAATCGAACGGTACCGACGCCACGCGCGGGTTGTTCCGGCGGAATTCCCTGACGTCCACGCCGCCTTTCTGCGCGAGCACGTAGAGCGCCGCCTCGGTGGGGTCCCCGACCACCTCGCCGTCGTTGATATCGGAGTCGTTGCACAACGCGCAGGAGAACATCACGTAGTCCAGGTCCCGTTCGGCGTCCCCGGTGGTCCGTTGGATCTGGCCGTCGAAACTGTAGCCCTCACCGCTGACGGTGTAGTGGTGCTGCACTGTGGTGATCTCGCGGACCGTCATCTGGTTCAGGGTCAGGGTGCCGGTCTTGTCCGAGTTGATGGCCGAGGTGGAGCCCAGGGTCTCGACCGCAGGGAGGACCTTCATGATGGCGTTCTTCTTGGCCATATTGACCGACCCGACCGACAGGATGGTGGTGACGACGGCGGGCAGCGCATCCGGGATGGAGCCGACTGCCAGCGCCACACCGATTCCGAAGAGCACCGCGAAGGACTCGCCGGAGGCCAGGCCCATCACGACGATGGCGATAAACGCGAAGAGGGCCGCGACAATGATGAAGATGGTGAGCCGGTCGACCTGCTTGGTGAGCGGGGTCTTCTCCACTTTCTGCCCGGACAGCATGTGGGCGATGTGGCCGACCTCCGAGCCCATGCCGGTGGTGGTGACGAGGATTTCGCCGTGGCCCCGCGTCACGTTCGTGTTCATGAATGCCATGTTCAGGCGGTCGCCGATGCCGACGTCGTGCCGGCCGATGGTCTCGGTGTCCTTCTCGACGGCGACGCTCTCCCCGGTCAGGGCGCCCTCCTCGATCTGGAGGGTTGCCGCCAGGATGATCCGGCCGTCGGCGGGGACGCGGTCACCGGCATCGACCACCACGATGTCGCCGGGGACGATCTGTTCGGCGGGGAGCTCCACAACGTCACCGTCGCGGCGCACCTTGGCCATAGCCTTCATCATCTCCCCCAGGGAGGCAGCGGCTTCTTCGGCCTTGCCCTCCTGGTGGTACCCCAGCCACGCGTTGAACAGCGTCAGCAGGGCAAGCCCAATAGCGGTTCCGTATTCCGCGATCAGCAAGCTGACCAGGGCGGCGACCACAAGGACGATCTGCATGTAGTCCTGATAGTGCTTGAAGAACCGTTTCCATACCGGCTCCTGCTTAGCGGCGGCCAGGGCGTTCGGGCCGTACTCCTGCAGCCGCTGCTGCGCCTCTCCCGTGCTTAACCCGCCAACTGGATCCACCTTCAGCTCGGCCGCCACTTCAGCCGGTGCCAGCGCGTACCAGCTCGCGTCAGCCTCCGCCGGGGCCACCCCAGCTACTGCTCCGGGATCGTCGCTCATGACTTCCTCCTCATCGCCGGGGCGCTGCTTAGAACGGGGTGGGGATGTGCCGCACGGACAGTGCCGGCTCGGTGTAATCGCCGGCCTTCTGGCGCTTGGGGAGCTCGACGTCAAGCCCCGGGTACGGCTCGTAGGGCACCTGGCTGAGAATATGGCTGATGACGTTGAGCCGGCCGCGCTTCTTGATGTCATTGTGCGCGATGTACCACGGCGCCCAAGCGGTGTCGGTCGCCTCGAACATGGCGTCCCGGGCCCGGGAATAGTCGTACCACCGTTTGTAGGACTTCAGGTCCATCGGAGAGAGTTTCCAGGTCTTGCGCGGATCATCCATGCGGCTCTCGAGCCGCCTGGTCTGCTCGTCCGCACTGACCTCGAGCCAGTACTTGAGCAGGATGATCCCGGAGTCGACCATCGCCTTCTCCACCATCGGGGTCATGTCGAGGAACCTCTGGGTCTGTTCCGGGGTGCAGAAACCCATCACCCGTTCGACGCCCGCACGGTTGTACCAGCTGCGATCGAAGATGACCACCTCGCCCGCCGCCGGGAAGTGCGACATGTAGCGCTGGAGGTACATCTGCGACTTCTCCCGCTCGGTCGGTGTGGGGAGCGCGACCACGCGGAATACCCGGGGGCTCACCCGCTCGACGATGCGTTTGATCGTGCCGCCCTTGCCGGCCGTGTCGCGGCCTTCGAAGACGATGCAGATTTTGGCTCCGGTGGCCTTCACCCACTCCTGCATGGCGACCAGTTCACCCTGCAGGACCTCCATCTCCGCTTCGTACTTCTTGCGAGGCATCTTCTTCCCGGCGCGCTCGTCCTCTGTGTCGGAGCCCTTGGACTTTTTCTTCTTCTTGCCCACCATCGACCTCCTCGCGACGTACTTGCTGAGGTAAACCACAACACTGCGACACCGGCGAGACTGTCATCCAACGAGACCGGCACCCCGGCCCGGGACTGGGGCGCAGCTGCACTTGTCGCGGGCACCCTCGTGCGGCGTCCTGCCATTCTTAGTGTTGACCGCGGCTGGAGTCCGGTCTACGGCACTAAGACCCTAATGGGCGCCGGTGGAACCGGGTGTCTCTCGGCCGAGCCGGCCCCTGCTGCTGGGCGCAGGGGCCGGCGGTCCGGACTCGGCGCTGACGCCGATGATGACGGAAACCCGCCTGGCCGCGAGGCCGGTGCGCGGGTGGCGGCCGCCACTGAGACAGAGCATCTTCCGCGCACCTTGGGAAAGTCTTGGGTTACTCCTGGAGCCATTCCGCGCAGGAATTCAGGTTCCGGGTGACGCTTTCGACGGCGGCCGCCTCGTCGCGGGCGGCAATCGCAGCCACGAGTTCGTCGTGGCCCTCGTGCGGCAGGCCGTTGAAGCCTCCCCGACGCTGCTGGCGGAGCAGGTCGTTGTGGAATACGCTGCCGAAACTGACATACAGCTCATGCAGCAGCGGGTTGGCGGACGCCTCGGCCACGCGCGCATGGAAGTCCCAGTCTGCCCGTGCCCACGCGGCGTAGTCCTCGGCGAGCCAGGCGGCACGGCGGGCGGTGAGCAAACCGCGCAGGGCGGTGAGGTCGTCGGCCGTCGCATGCCGTGCAGCGAGCCGGGCCGCCTGGGTGTCCAGCCCGACCCGGACCTCGAGGATGTGCTCCTGGGAGTGGTCCTCATACATGCGCTGCGTGGCGCCTGCGATCTCGCTCGTGGCGCGGACATACGTGCCGTCCCCGCGGCGGACCTCGAGCATTCCGCTGTGGGCCAGCGCTTTGATGGCCTCACGCAGGGTGCCACGGGAAACCCCAAAGGCGGCCATCAGCTCAGGTTCGGCCGGAATGCGCTGCTGCAGCGGCCACTCGCCCGAGTGGATCAGGGCCCGCAGCTTGGCAGTGATTTCCTCCGCCAGCGGTGGCCGGTGCGAAGCTGTGAGTGTCATGGCCGGGTTCCTTCCGAGGCGTGCGGGGCGGTGGCCCGCAGCTTTTTGGCTGCCAGTTCCTTGGCCCGCAGCTCCTTCGGTCCGGCCGAGAGCAGGTGGCCAACCGCGATCTGGCCGAGGGCCACGGCCAGCAGCAGGGCCAACGGCAGCGTCCAGGAATTGGTGGCGCTGTGCAACAGGCCCATGCCGAACGGGCCGAGCGTCGCCAGCAGATACCCGGCGGACTGGGCCACGGTGGACAGCGCGGTGGTCTCGGCCGTGCTGCGGCCGCTGCGGCTGATCATCACCATGACCAGCGGGAAGATGCCGAGGCCGAAGCCCACCAGCACAGCGGTCAGGGGAGACCAGGCAGGGGGGAGGATCAGCATGGCCAGGATGCCCAGGGCCATGGTCACGGTGGCAAGGTAGAACGCCGTCCGCAGCATCCGGGGGCGTGAGCCGATGGCCACCAGCACCATGCCGGCGGGGACGGAGACGAGCTGCATGAGTCCGAACATGAGCCCGCTGTCGGAGGCGGTGAGGCCCATGGTGGCCAGCATGTAGGGGAACCAGCTGAGCACGGCATAGGCCAGGAGCGCCTGCACCGTGAAGCCGAGGGTGATCAGGGCGCCCGTGCGGGTCCGCAGCAGGGGCCATGGCGAGACCCGGGCAGCCTTGGTCGCGGACGCGTTGCGGTGGGCGTGCACAGCGATCGGGAGGAAGCCGAGGCACGCCCCCAGGGCCAGGAATCCGATCGCGCCGACGCCCGCCGACGGCGAGCCCAGGGCCTGGGCCACCGGAACGATCAGCACGGCGGTGGCGGTGGCGCCTGTGGTCATGGTCAGCGTGTAGACGGCGGTCATGAGGGACGTGCGGTCCGCGAAGTGCACGCGGATGAAAGAGGGCATGGCCACGTTGCAGATGGCCAGCCCGGACATCCCCGCCACGGTGCCGGCCAGCAGCATCCCGGTGGACGGGACGCCGCGGAGCAGCAGCCCGGCGGCCAGCATCACGAGGGAGAGCAGGATGGCTTTTTCCAGCCCCAGCTGCCGGGTGAGCCAGGACGTGGCAGCGCCGGCCACCGCGAAGCACAGCGTGGGGATCGAGGGGAGCAGCGCTGCGATCAGCGGGCCGTAGCCCAGGACAGCCTGCAGGTCGTGGAAAAGCGCGGCGGCGCCGGTGATGCCGGCGCGCAGGTTGAGCCCGATGAGCACGAGCGCCACGACGCCGGCCACGATCACGCCCCGCGGGCGGACCGCGCCGGGTGGAGCTGTCTGGGAAAGTGCGGAAACCGCCGTGCTGCTAGCCATACCTAAAGGTTAGACGTTTGATGTTTGCGACTCAGCCTTTAGTGGCGAATATCTCTGCATGTGACCCCGTGTTGCCTGGGCGGTGGCCGGTGCGCTGCTGCGGGTCAGCGCGGGTGCCGGGCGCTGAGCCGCTGCACTGCCAGCGCGAGCCAGAGCTGCACCCGGTCCGCTGTCTGCGCGGGGTCGTATCCGGTGAGTTCGGTGATCTGCGCCAGCCGGTAGCGGACAGTATTGCGGTGCAGCGTCAGTTCCTCGGCGACGGCCGCCACCGAACCGTTGTTGCCGAGGTAGCTTTCCAGCGTGGCCATGAGTTCGGCGCCGTGCGCCGCGTCGAAGGCCCGCAGCGGGTTCAGTGATTCGCTGGCCATGTCCGCCAGCGGAACGTCCTCGCTGGCCAGCAGCAGCGAGGTCAGGCTCAGCCGCTCGGGCTCGTTGACCGGCAGCCCGTGGCTGGCCGCGTCGCGGGCCTCGAAATAGCTCCAGCGCAGGCCGTTGGGCTTGGTGTACGCCCCGCCTATGCCGATCGTGGCATGGATCCCGGCCTCGGCGAGGTGGTCGCTGAGGCTGCGGGCAAGGGCGCTCGCGCCGCTGCCGTCGTCGGCCACCACCACCACGAGGTCCTTCCCGACGACGGAGCCGACCGCCGCAGCCAGCGGCTGGGGCAGCGACGAGCTTCCCAGCTGTTTCTGGTGGGCGGCCGATTCGGCGAGCAGGACCACGTTCTTGCGGGTGCTGTTGATGCCGACGCCGGCCAGGCGCCGGGTGGCTTCGGACGCCTCCAGCGTCCCGTGGATAACGTCGTCGAGGACCTGGCCCGCCAGCGCCCGCTGCGCCTGCCGTTGCTTGACCATGTTGTTGAGCTCAACGCTGATCAGGTTTTGGGCGTAGCCCACGATGCCCGTGTCCTCGAACGGCTGCTTCACCCACAGGGTGCAGGCGTCGCGCCGTCCCGTGGGGATGGGATAGGACGCCCAGCCCTCGGCCTTGGGCGCCGGGTGGCCGGCAACGCTGTTGTACAGCTGGGCGGTGAACTGGGTCAGGACGATCTCGGTGCGCAGCATCGACCCCAGGTGTTTCAGGAGCTCGGCGAGGCCGCCGCCGGTCAGCAGAGCGCGGGCCAGGATCTGGTGCCCGGCGATGAGCCGCTCAAGCTTGACCAGATGGTCCGCGGACTGGGCGTCGGCCACGAGCTTTCCGATCGCGATGAACGGTGTCTCGTAGGGCACTTCCACCACCGGCAGCCCCCACCGGTTGGCTTCGGCGATCAGGGCCGGCGGAACGGCGTCGTGCGTCAGGCCCACCCCGAACCCGATGCCCACCGCGCCCGCCCGCTGGACCTGACGCACGAACCGGCGCTGCTCCGCGGCACTCTTGAGCCGCATCCCGGTCGTCAGGATCAGTTCGCCGCCATTGAGGAACCGCTGCGGATCCTCCTGTTCGGTGACGGCCACCCAAAGAATGTCCTGGTGCCAGGTGGTTTCGGCGAGTCCGGCCTTGGTGAGATGCAGGGACGGAACTCCCAGTAGGGCTGCGAGTGAAATGGCCATGGATTCAGGATAGCCGGGTGCTGGTCAAGCGCACTAAAGTTCTGCGGGGATGGTGTGCAGGTGCCTATTCCCTGCCTTGGCCTGCTGGCATAGGCTCGTGACCAGTCACACATCCGTCATTGGCAGTAAGAAAGAGGTTGTACACCGTGGTTCAAACCTTGCAGAACTTCATCAACGGCGAGTTCGTCACCCCCGCCGGCACAGGATTGCTGCCCATCGTGAACCCCGCCAACGGCGACGTGGTGGCGCAGGCGCCGATCTCGGTGCAGGCCGACGTCGACGCTGCCATGACGGCAGCCAAGAACGCGTTCAAGACCTGGAAGCACACCACGCCCGGGCAGCGGCAGCTCATGCTGCTCAAGCTCGCGGATGCCGTCGAGGCCAAGAGTGACGAGCTCGTGGAGGCCCAGCACCGCAACACCGGCCAGGTCCGCTCCCTGATCGCCTCCGAGGAAGTGGCCGCGGGCGCCGACCAGCTGCGCTTCTTCGCAGGCGCCGCCCGCATCATGGAAGGCAAGTCCGCCGGCGAGTACTTCGAAGGCCACACCTCCTACGTGCGGCGCGAGCCGATCGGCGTCGTTGCGCAGGTGGCCCCCTGGAACTACCCGTTCCTCATGGCCATCTGGAAGATCGGGCCCGCCCTGGCCGCCGGCAACACCGTGGTCCTCAAGCCCTCCGACACCACCCCCGAATCCACCCTGGTGCTGGCCCGGCTCGCCGGTGAGATCTTCCCGGCCGGCGTCCTGAACGTTGTCCTGGGCACCGGCGAAACCGGCGCCATGATGGTCGAGCACAAGGTCCCCGGCCTGGTCTCCATCACCGGTTCCGTCCGCGCCGGCATCGCTGTCGCCTCGGGTGCCGCCAAGGGACTCAAGCGCGCCCACCTGGAACTCGGCGGGAAGGCCCCGGCGATCGTGTTCGCCGACGCCGACATCAAGAAGAGCGCCGCGGCGATCGCCGAGTTCGCCTTCTTCAACGCCGGCCAGGACTGCACGGCCATTACGCGCGTCCTCGTCCAGGATTCGGTGCACGACGACGTCGTTGCCGCCATGGTGGAGCACACCAAGACCCTGCACACCGGCTCGCAGAACGACGAAGACAACTACTTCGGCCCGCTGAACAACGTCAACCACTTCAACGCGGTCACCTCCGTCGTCGAGCACCTGCCGGCGAACTGCAAGATCGAGACCGGCGGCCACCGTGCGGGCGAGAAGGGCTTCTTCTTCGAACCCACCATCGTCACCGGCGCCAAGCAGACCGATGACATCGTCCAGAAGGAAACGTTCGGCCCGGTCATCACGGTGCAGAAGTTCAGCACCGAGGACGAGGCCGTGGAACTGGCCAACGACGTCGAGTACGCCCTGGCCTCGAGCGTCTGGACGACGAACCACGGAACCGCCATGCGCCTGAGCCGCGACCTCGATTTCGGCGCAGTCTGGATCAACACCCACATTCTCCTCACCGCCGAAATGCCGCACGGTGGCTTCAAGCAGTCCGGCTACGGCAAGGACCTGTCCATGTACGGCGTGGAGGACTACACCCGCATCAAGCACGTCATGAGTGCGCTCGACGCATAACGCAGGCGCATAACGTTGCTAACTCAACCTGACGCATAACTCGCGCGCTCAACCGCACGCTTAGAAAGGCCTTCCCATGACCACCACCGCACATGACATCACCTACCGGCTCGAGCAGAAGCGCCGCGTCCAGGCCGACTTCCCGGGCCCCAAGTCCGTTGCCTTGACCGAGCGCCGCAAGGCGGTCGTCGCGGCCGGCGTCGCGTCCAGCGTCCCGGTCTTCGTGGCCGACGCCGACGGCGGCATCATCCACGACGTCGACGGCAACTCCTTCATTGACCTCGGCTCCGGCATCGCCGTGACGAGCGTCGGCGCCTCGGACCCCGCCGTCGTCGGCGCCGTGAAGGAAGCCGTGGAGCACTTCACCCACACCTGCTTCATGGTCACGCCGTACGAGGGCTATGTCGCCGTTGCCGAGCAGCTGAACCGCCTCACCCCGGGCGACCACGAAAAGCGCACGGTGCTGTTCAACTCCGGCGCGGAGGCCGTCGAAAACGCCGTCAAGGTGGCCCGCCTGGCCACCGGCCGGGACGCCGTCGTCGCATTCGACCACGCCTACCACGGCCGCACCAACCTGACCATGGCGCTGACCGCCAAGGCCATGCCGTACAAGACCAACTTCGGCCCGTTCGCGCCCGAGGTCTACCGCATGCCGATGAGCTACCCGTTCCGCGAGGAAAACCCGGAGATCACCGGTGCCGAGGCCGCCAAGCGCGCCATCACCATGATCGAGAAGCAGATCGGCGGCGAGCAGGTTGCCGCGATCATCATCGAACCCATCCAGGGCGAAGGCGGCTTCATTGTCCCCGCCGACGGGTTCCTGCCCGCGCTGGCGGACTGGGCCAAGGCCAAGGGCATCGTGTTCATCGCCGATGAGGTCCAGTCCGGCTTCTGCCGCACCGGTGAATGGTTCGCCGTGAACCACGAAGGTGTTGTCCCGGACATCATCACCATGGCCAAGGGCATCGCCGGCGGCATGCCGCTCTCCGCCATCACGGGCCGCGCCGATCTCCTCGACGCCGTCCACCCGGGCGGCCTCGGCGGCACCTACGGCGGCAACCCGGTGGCGTGCGCAGCAGCGCTGGCGTCGATCGGCTCGATGGAGCAGTACGACCTCAACGGCCGCGCCAAGCACATTGAAGAGATCGCCCTCGGCAAGCTGCGCGAACTCGCCGCCGAGCTTGCTGACAGTTCAGTGATCGGTGACGTCCGCGGCCGCGGCGCCATGCTGGCCATTGAACTCGTCCAGGCCGGTTCCAAGGAGCCGAACCCGGAGCTGACCAAGGCCGTCGCTGCAGCCTGCCTCAAGGAGGGTGTCATCATCCTCACCTGCGGCACCTACGGCAACGTCATCCGGCTGCTGCCCCCGCTGGTGATCAGCGACGAGCTGCTGCTGGACGGCCTCGGAGTCCTGGCCGCGGCCATCAAGGCCAACGCCTAGCCCAAGGCCCAGTGAGCTGCCGGGAAGGCGATCCTTTCCCGGCGAGCCGGCGCTACCCGAAAACGGGCGACACAGCGGAGGAGCCGCGGACACCTTGTCCGTGGCTCCTCCGCTGTTTCCGGCTTGGCTTTGTTCGGCCCTGCATCCGGTCCTGCGTCCGGTCCTACTTCCAGGCGGTCGCGTCCAGCTGGATCGCCACCACGTACAGGTGCTGGCCCTGCTCGATCTTCTCCACCTCAGTGACCCGCACCTTCGTCTCCGGAATCGTGCCCATCGGACGGCCGACGCCGATCCCGTAGCTCAGCACGCCTTCGAAGTCCCCGGCCGGCGCGTAGCTGGTGAGCGCCTGGTATCCGATTGCCGGCGGCGGCGCACTGGTCACGGTGCTGGCCGTGCCGTCCGCGGTGTGCGACTGGGCCCCGCGGAAGGTCACCTCGAGGAGGGTTCCCGTGCCGGGCATCGGGATGGGCAGGCCGCTGCCGTCGTCGACGAGTTCGGGGACCGTTTCGACGTCGTAGCTGGGGAAGCCACCGGTGAAGCGGAAGCTCAACTGGTCGTACGGCGGCGCGTCGGAGGGGTGCTGGCCCGCGCCGATGGCGGACAGCGTCGGCAGCGGTGCCGCCGGCGGGGGCGCGATCGGCACAGGGTTCTTGTGGTCCGTGTGGAACGGGGTGGTTGGCCCCGGCACGGACCAGTCGTGGGTGACCGTGGAGGAGATCACCTTGTCGCCTGGTTGCGGCGGCGCCGTTTCGTCGGCATCCCCGGTTGCCGACGGCGACGGGCTGGCGGTCGGGCCGACGGAGGCGGTCGGGGACTGCGACGGCGGCTGGCTGCCGGCGGAGGGCTGCGGGGCCGGCGTGCAGGCGGTCAGGACCAGCAGGAGCGTCAGGGTTCCCACTCCCGCGGTCCGCGTCCGCGTCCGTCCGTTGCGAATGGCGTCCATGGTGCGCTCCCCTCGACCATTCCAGCGTAGGTCCGGAAGATTGTGCTGGTCAGGGTAATAAGTCACCACCTTTTGACGTGCCGCTGGACTAGAGTCGTTCCTATCCACTGCAGGAACGCAGACCGGCCGACGTCGCCCGGAACCCCCGGGGCGCAGCTGGCATCTGCCCCAGACCCAAAGGGGTTCATACATGCGATACGTAGTCGGCTATACACCCACCGAACGTGGTGCGGACGCCGTTGCCTTGGCCTCAGCCATGGCCCGCGCGCAGGGAGCGCATCTCGACCTGGTCTATGTGGTGGATCGGCACACGCCCTATGTGGCGATGAATCCGGAAGGAAACCAGGTCAGCGCCGCGGAGCAGCAGATCCGCTCAGCGGAACGCCAGGGAATGGAACTGGTCCCCGAGGGGCTGGAGGCGCACTTCCATGTCCGCCAGGCAGAATCGTTCGCGGCCGGCCTCATCGAGGCCGCACTCGAGTTCAGGGCCGGCTTGATCGTGGTGGGTGCCGCCAGCAGCGGCCTGTTCAAGCGCCATACCGTGGGCAACGTGGCCAACGCCCTGCTGCACGCTGCCCCGGTACCGGTGGCACTGGCGCCGCGCGGCTACCGCCAGACCGAAGCCATCACGCGTCTGACCCTCGCGGTGGGCCAGCGCGTCGGAGCGGAGGCGGCGATCGACGTCGCGATCGAATCCGCCGAGCGCCGTGGCGTGCCGCTTCGGCTGGTTTCCCTCGTGGAACTGGACGTCGAGGGGGACGGCGGGGAGAACGTCAACGCCGCCCACATCCACGCCAACACCGTCCTCGCTGCCGCCGCGCACCGTCTGCCGGAGGGCCACCATGTCAGCGTGGAGGTCGCGCACGGCCGCACGATCGAGGAAGCGATCGATGACCTGGAATGGGACGACGGCGAGGTCATGATCGTCGGGTCCTCCCGCCTGGCGGAGAAGCACAAACTGTTCATTGGCAGCACGGCTTTCAAGGTGCTGCGGGCGCTTCCGGTTCCGATGGTGGTGGTCCCGCGCGACTACCAGCGGGTGGATGCCTTCCCGGAGGTCTGAGGCGCCGGGGCCAGGACCGCCCAGTACGCGGGAATGCTGCCGGGCGGTCCACCGGCCTCCATCGGCACCGTCTTCAGGACGGTGGGTCCCTCCGCGATGAGGGTCCAGCGGTCCGGGGGAAACACGCGGGAGCGTTGCCCGGCACCGAAGTGGCCCGGTTTCGGCAACGAGGCAATGGCCTGGCGGAGCGGTCCCGGGATCCGCCTGCCGGTGGCGCCGAGTTCCCGCAGGTAGCTCAGGGCGCCGCCCGGCACGTTCGTTTCGACGAGGTAGATCCTGCCCCGGGTGCCCAGGAGCGCTTCGATGGAGCCTGCGAGGCGTGCCTGCCGACGCCGGCTGAGGACATGGAGCACGCCGCGGACAAAGACGTTGGCGTCGCCGAGTTCGCCCGCCAGCGCAGCCGCCGCGGCCGGCTGCGTGGCATCCAGGCTCCGGAAACGGAGGCCTGCAACCTGCGGCTGCGCGGAATGCGCGGCTGCCACGGCCTGGGGTGAGACGTCGACGCCGAGGACCGAGGCGAAGATGTCGGTAAGCCGCCGTGTGATGGTGCCGTTCCCGCAGCCGAGATCGATCACCGGAAGGCTGGTGTCCATCGCGCCGGCCATCACTCGCAGGTGGTGCCGGATCTCTTCGTTCCCGGCGCCCGGGGCGGCGTCCCAGATGACCGGTTCCCGGAGGGATCCCTGGGACACGCCGCGCCAGAAGGCATCCCAGCGCCGGTCCGGGCGGCTGGGACGGTGCAGGGAGAGCACGGCAACCCTGGCCGCGAGCCGGACACTATCTGCCACCCAGTGCACGCGTTTTCCTGTTTTGCGTTTTCCTGTTTTGCGTCTGCCCGCCGGCACGGTTCCTCTCACGCGACCGCGCCGTCTCTGTGCGCGAGCAGGTCCGTCATGTCCGCCACCGGGAGCGGGCGGCTGAAGAAATACCCCTGGCCGAACTCGCAGTTCAGCTGCCGCAGCCTGTTGGCTTGCTCCCTGTCCTCGATGCCTTCGGCGACGGCGCCCAGCCCGGCCGAATGGATCAGCTGCAGGATGGCGGCGACGAAGGTTTCCTGCTGCCGGTCCGTGGTCAGCCCGTCGAGCAGGGACTTATCGATCTTCGCCTGCGCGGCGGGGAGCGTGCGCAGGTAGCTGATGGAGGAATAGCCGGTGCCGAAGTCGTCGATCTCGATCCGGACGCCGAGGTCATTGAGCGACTGCATGGTGGCGGCCACTTCGGGGCCGCCGCGCATGATCGCGGTTTCGGTGATTTCGATCGAGATATGGCGGGGCTCGACGCCGTTCTGGCTCAGCAGGCCTTCGACGTAGGGTGCCAGATCGACGTGGTGCAGGTCCGCGGGGGAGAGGTTGATGTGCGTGCTGAAGTCCGCGGGAAGCCCCGGATCGGACTTCCAGCGGCCGGTTTGTGCGATGGCGTTCCGGAGCACCCAGTGGCCGATTTCCACGGTGAGCCCGGCCTCGTCGGCGGCGTCGAGGAAGGTATCCGGCCCCAGCAGGCCCAAGGCGGGATGGCGCCAGCGGATCAGGGCCTCGGCGCCGGCGATCGCTCCGGTACGCAGGTCCATGATGGGCTGGTACTCCAGCTCGAGCTGGTCCGTCGCCAGTGCCGTCCGCAGCTCCGCCACCTGGTGGACCCGCTGCTTGGCGGCCTCGTGCATGGCCGCGGAAAACACCAGGAGGGTGTCCCTGCCGCGTTTCTTGGCCTCGTGCATGGCGATGTCGGCATCGCGGATGAGTTCCTCGCTTCGCAGGCCCGGTTCGCCGAGCCGGACACCGGTGCCGGCCGTGAGGGCGACCGCCACACCGCCGGCAATGATTCTGTCCTTCAGTGATTCGCCGAGCCGGGCCGCGGTCTGCAGCACGGACTCCGTGTCCTGGTCCGCGACGAGCACCGCGAATTCATCGCCGCTGAGGCGTGCGATCAAGTGGCCCGGTCCGGCCGCGGCGCTAAGCCGCAGGGCCGTCTCGCGCAGTACGGCGTCCCCGGCGGCGTGGCCGAGGCTGTCGTTGATGAGCCGGAAGGAATCAAGGTCCATCAGGATCAGGGCCGGCTGGCGTCCCGTGCCGGCCCCGGCAACGGCTTCGGCCACTTTTTCCTGCAGCAGCGAGCGGCTGGCCAGGCCGGTCAGCTCATCGGTGTTGATGACGCGCCGGAGTTCGGCTTTGGCCGCCTCCAGGAGCGCGGTCCGCTCGGCGACCCGGACTTCCAGGTCCTCGTACATGCTCTGGAGCTCTTCGGCCAGCAGGTTGATGCCGGTGGTGACTGCGTCTATCCCGTCCCGGGCCGGTGAGACCGGCAGCCGGTTCGACAGATCGCCCGAGGACAGAACCACGATGCCGTCCACGAGTTCCTCGAGGCGGCGGTCATCATCACGCCCCGTCATGGCCCTGTGAGGTCAGCCAGCGGACCGCCTCTTCACCGTTGGTGAAAAAGCGTGTCGGAACCGGCGCGGAATTGACGCCGAGGAAGAAGTTGGCGAGGACCCGGTCCACGGCGGAGGAGCCGAGGAGTGCGATTGCCGAGGCGTCGCAGTGCTTGGCGAACACGGCCCGGGCGGCCCGGCTGACGGAGTCCGTGGTGGCCATGTCGATCAGCAGCGGCGTGGGCCGGCCGCCGCACAACTCATTGACGCGATCCATGGCCAGCTGGGCGTTGGGGGCATCAATCACCACGCCGCGGGCCCACTGAAGGCGCAAGATGCCGTTGCTGTCGAAGTCCAGGGACGAGATGTCGCGCCCGCCCTGAGTTTCACGATCCTCGTGTGGCACCAGCAATCCTCAATTTCGCCCCGACATGTCCCCTTCATGATGACACTAACGCACAGTGGCAGGGGTGCGCAGGCCGCCAACCCGCCGGGGCGGTAGAGCTAGGCGGCGGCGCGGGCCCGTTTCCGGGTCACGGAGTTCTTCCGGGCCGTGTGCAGCATGTCCACGGTCAGTACCAGCAGCGCCAGCCAGACGACGCCGAAGCCGGCCCACCGGTCCGGTGTCATTGTTTCCTTGAACACGACGAGCGCCACGATGAACTGCAGGACGGGCGCGAAGTACTGCAGCAGGCCGATCGTGGTCATCGGCAAGCGGCGGGCGGACGCACCGAAGAACAGCAGGGGCACCGCGGTGATGACGCCTGACGCCACCAGCAGCCAGAAATGTCCCGCACCGTTTGCGGCCAGAGTTGCCGACCCGCTGACCGCGAGGAAGATCATGGTGGCCGCAGCTACGGGCGCCAGGACGATCGTCTCCACGGTGAGGCTTGTGATCGCCTCCGCCCGCGGGCCCACGCGCTTCTTGACGAATCCGTACAGGCCAAAGCTCAGCGCGAGTGTCAGTGCTATCCAGGGGAGCTTGCCGTAGGAGACCGTCAGCACGCCGACGGCCACGAAGCCGATGCCGACCGCGGCCCACTGCAGCGGCCGCAGCTTCTCCTTCAGGACGAAGACCCCCAGCAATACGGAGACCAGCGGGTTGATGAAGTAGCCCAGGGAGGCCTCGACGGCCTGGCCGGTGGTCACGCCGTAGGTGTACGTCAGCCAGTTCACCGCGATCAGGGCAGCGGCGATGGACAGCGGCCCAATCACCGTGCGGTCCCGGAAAGCAGCAGCCAGCACCCGCCAGGACCGTGTGACGGTGATGAGCAGGACGCAGAACAGGAGGGACCAGACCACCCGGTTGGCAACGATTTCGACCGCGCCGGCCGGATGCAGGACATAGAAGTACAGGGGCAGCAGCCCCCAGAGCCCGTAGGCGCCGATGCCGAACAGGATTCCCGCCGTCGTGTCCTTGTCCACCGGTGCCGGTCCGCCCGGCCGGGCCGGCACCGGCCCTGCTCCAGCGGCCGGGCTGGCCGGCGCTGTCAAGGGGGCGGGGGACAAGGATCCTTCGGGCTTAGGCACAAAACCAATAACACCACCTGCGCGACGCCTATTCCTGCCAATCGGAGCGCGAGCAGGCCGGTCACATTTAGAATAGGGGCCTGTGCGCTGTATCTACTGGCGCTGTCCCTAAGACTCAGAAGGGCTCCCGGTGTCCAACTCGGCCGAATCCACATCCTCTCGTCCCCTCCGTGTCGCGATTGTTGGCGCGGGCCCGGCCGGTGTCTACGCCGCGGACATCCTGACGAAATCCAATGAGGTCAAGGACGGCGACTTCCAGGTCAGCATCGACCTCTTCGAAGCCTATCCGGCGCCCTACGGCCTCATCCGCTACGGGGTGGCTCCCGACCATCCGCGGATCAAGGGGATTGTCAATGCGCTCCACAAGGTCCTGGACCGCGGAGACATCCGGTTCCTCGGCAACGTCACCTATGGCCGGGACCTGACGCTGCATGACTTCCGCGCGTTCTACGACGCCGTCATCTTCTCCACCGGCGCCATCAAGGACGCGGACCTGGATATTCCCGGGATCGGCCTGGAGGGATCCTTCGGCGGGGCCGACTTCGTCTCCTGGTACGACGGCCACCCGGACGTGCCGCGGGACTGGCCGCTGGAGGCCAAGGAGATTGCGGTGATCGGCAACGGCAACGTGGCCCTAGACGTGGCCCGCATGCTGGTCAAGCACGCCGATGAACTCCTGGTCACCGAAATCCCGGACAACGTCTACCGGGCGCTCAAGGATTCGCCGGTCACCGACGTCCACGTGTTTGGCCGCCGCGGCCCGGCCCAGGTGAAGTTCACGCCGCTGGAGCTGCGCGAACTCAGCCACGCCAAGGACGTGGACATCGTCCTGTATCCCGAGGACTTCGAATTCGACGAGGCCTCGGACGAGGCCGTTCGCAGCAACAACCAGATCCGGACCATGGTCAACACCCTCACGAACTGGCTCGTCGAGGAGCACGCCGAGGCCGAGGAACCGTCCTCGCGCCGGCTGCACCTGCACTTCCTGCACAGCCCCGTCGAAATCTATGGAACAACAGACGACGCCGCGAACCCCGGCAAGGTCGCCGGCATCAAGTTCGAACGCATGCAGCTGGACGGCACCGGGAACGTCAAGGGCACCGGTGAGTTCCTCGACTACCCGGTCCAGGCCGTCTACCGCGCGATCGGCTACCACGGTTCGCCGCTGGATGAGCTGGAATACGATGCCCGCCGCGGCGTCGTCCCGAACGAAGGCGGCCGCGTGCTCGACGCCGAGGGCAACCCCGTGCCCGGAATCTACGCCACGGGCTGGATCAAGCGCGGCCCCGTCGGGCTGATCGGCCACACCAAGGGCGACGCGCTGGAGACCATCGGCTTTCTGCTGGAGGACCGGCTGACGCTGCCGCCGGCGCAGAACCCGGACCCGCAGGCCATCATCGACCTGCTCAAGGAGCGCGGCATCGAGTACACCACGTGGGAAGGGTGGATCAAGCTCGATGCCCACGAGCTTGCCCTCGGCGCCGAGTGGTCCGCGGCGGAGTCCGCCAACGGCATCGAACGGGAGCGCATCAAGGTGGTGCCGCGCGAGGACATGATCGAGATTTCCCGCGGGTAGCAGGGGCGGTTCCCGGCGTCTCTGGCGGGTGGCCTGCAGGCCCATTAGACTGGGCCGGACGTGGCTGCCTCCGGCACGCCATCGAGCCCGTCCAGTGGGAGTTCAATGAAGAACCTGGTCCATCCGGCAGCACTGTTACCGCCAACAGGCGGGGTCACCGCACAGCTGCGCCAGCAATATGCCAGTGCGGGCCACGAGCAGCTGGACTCCCGTGGACTGGCGTTCTCCGAGGGCCTACAGTTGCCCGGTATCAGCACCCTGATTCAGGAATCGTGGCAGCGTTCCGTCCAGCTGCACGCCAACCCGGACAACCCCGAAGCCCCGCTCGCCATGGACCGCGAAGAACTCGAAGCATACCGGCGGCAGCACCCCCTGGCCGCCATCATGCCCGTGATCCACAAGCTGCTGGTCCTGCCCAGCCACGACAGCGGCATGCTGGTGGCCGTGGGGGACGAGGTGGGCCGGCTGCTCTGGGTCGAAGGCGACGCCGCCATGCGGCGCCGGGCCGAAGGGATGATGTTCGTCCCGGGAGCCGACTGGTCCGAGGCAACCGTTGGCACGAGCGCCCCGGGTACGGCGCTGGCCCTCGGCCGCGGCATCCAGATTTCCGGCGCCGAACACTACAAGCGCTCCGTCCACCCGTGGAGCTGCACGGCCGTGCCGTTCCACGATCCTGATTCCGGCGCCCTGCTGGGAGTCGTGGACATCACCGGCACGGAATCGGCCGTCGCCGCGCATACGTTGTCCCTCGTCGAAGCGACAGTGGCCGCCGCCCAGGCGCATCTGCGGGTGGAACGGCTGCAGCTGGCCGCAGCCGGGCAGTCCCCGGCGTCCCGGCGGCGGAGCCCGGCGCCGAAAACGTCCGGGGACCCGGGCGCCAACAGCCTCTACCGCAACAGTCTCCAGCTGCTCGGCCGGGACCAGGCGCTGCTCAGCATCGACGGCCGCACCGTGGCCCTGTCCGCCCGGCACAGCGAAATCCTGGCCCTGCTCAGCACCCACTCTGAAGGGCTGAACGCGGAGGAGCTCTGCACCCTGCTCTACCCCGGGGATGCCTCCACCATGACGCTGCGGGCCGAGATGGTGCGCCTGCGCAAGGTCCTGCATCAGCTCAACCCGGACGCGGTCCCGGAATCCCGGCCCTACCGGCTGCCAATGGACCTGTTGCCGGACTCCAGCCAGGTCCTCAACTGCCTGCAGCGCGGTGCCCACCGGATAGCGCTGGAAATTTACCGCGGCGCCGTGCTGCCCCGCTCCGAGGCGCCCGGCATCGCCGAGCTGCGGAGCCGGGTCTCTTCCCTGCTGCGCGAGGCCGTGCTGACGGACGGCAGCGCGGAATCGCTCCTGAAGTACGCCGAGCTGCCCGAGGCAAGGGACGACATCGAGGTCCGGTCCGCCGCACTGAAGCTGCTGCCGCCCCGCTCGCCCAAGCGCGCCGCCGTCGTCGCAGATCTCGAACGGCTGGACCGGGAACTGAGCGCCTGACCGGCCTTTCCCGGGAAAGTGACCCGGATCACTTGCTTGCAACCTGACTGCAACCTTCCGGCTTCTACGCTGTAGGCAACGGTGAGCGCCAGAAACTGGCCGCCACAAATTTTGCACAGCAAAGGAGCTAGCAATGACTGTCTACGCCCAGCCCGGTACCGAGGGCTCGAAGGTCACCTTCAAGGACCGCTACGAGAACTGGATCGGCGGCGAATGGGTTGCCCCGGTCAAGGGCCAGTACTTCGAGAACATCACCCCCGTCACCGGCAAGGTCTTCTGCGAGGTGGCCCGCGGCACCGCCGAGGACATCGAGCTGGCGTTGGACGCGGCCCACAAGATCGCCCCGTCCTGGGGCAAGACCTCCGTGGCCGAGCGTGCCGCGATCCTGAACAAGATCGCCGACCGGATCGATGAGAACCTGGAGATGCTCGCCGTCGCCGAATCCTGGGACAACGGCAAGCCGATCCGCGAAACCCTCAACGCCGACATTCCGCTCGCTGCGGACCACTTCCGCTACTTCGCCTCCGCCGTGCGCGCGCAGGAGGGACGACTGTCCCAGCTCGACGACGACACCACGGCCTACCACTACCATGAGCCGCTCGGCGTCGTCGGCCAGATCATCCCGTGGAACTTCCCGATCCTGATGGCCGTCTGGAAGCTCGCGCCGGCCCTCGCCGCCGGCAACGCCGTCGTCCTGAAGCCGGCCGAGCAGACACCGTCCTCGATCCTGGTGCTGATGGAACTGATCGGCGACCTGCTGCCGGCCGGTGTCCTCAATGTGGTCAACGGCTTCGGCGTCGAGGCCGGCAAGCCGCTGGCCTCCAGCCCCCGTATCCGCAAGATCGCCTTCACCGGCGAAACCTCGACCGGACGGCTGATCAGCCAGTACGCCAGCCAGAACCTGATCCCGGTCACGCTGGAGCTCGGCGGCAAGAGCCCGAACATCTTCTTCAACGACGTCGCGGACACCAATGACGCGTTCTACGACAAAGCCCAGGAGGGCTTCACGCTCTTTGCCTTCAACCAGGGTGAAGTCTGCACCTGCCCATCCCGCGCGCTGGTCCAGGAAGACATCTACGATTCCTTCATGGCCGACGCCGTGGCCCGGGTGGAGAAAATCATCCAGGGCAACCCGCTGGACACCGAAACCCAGCTCGGCGCCCAGGCCTCCAACGACCAGCTGGAAAAGATCCTGTCCTACATCGACATCGGAAAGCAGGAGGGCGCCAAGGTGCTCACCGGCGGCGGCCGGGCCGAAATGCCCGGAGATCTGGCCGGCGGCTACTACGTCCAGCCAACCATCTTCGAAGGCCACAACAAGATGCGGATCTTCCAGGAGGAAATCTTCGGCCCGGTGGTGTCCGTAACCCGCTTCAGCGACTACAACGACGCCATGGGCATCGCCAACGACACCCTCTACGGCCTCGGCGCCGGCGTCTGGTCCCGCAACGGCAACGTCGCCTACCGCGCCGGCCGCGAGATCCAGGCCGGCCGTGTGTGGGTCAACAACTACCACGCCTACCCGGCCGGTGCCGCGTTTGGCGGGTACAAGTCCTCCGGCATCGGCCGCGAGAACCACTCCATGATGCTGCCCCCCCCCCCCCCCCGCCCGCACCACTTTCCGGACCAGCCAGGGAGACCCCAATGACCCAGACCAGGCTCGACGCCGCCGTGACCCGCCCCGGGGAGGAATTCTCCCGGGTGGCGCTCATGCCGGAGTCCGTGGACCTGCTCCGCAAGCTCTGGACGCAGCACGGGCCTTTGATGTTCCACCAGTCGGGCGGCTGCTGCGACGGATCCTCACCCATGTGCTATCCGGCGGGGGAGTTCCTGACCGGCGACTCCGACGTCCTGTTGGGCCTGTTCGACATCTCCGACGGATTGCAGCCCCAGCCGCTGGAATTCTGGATGTCGCGTGAACAGTTCAACTACTGGAGCCACACGCACCTGACCGTCGACGTCGTCCCCGGCCGGGGGAGCGGCTTCTCGGTGGAAGCGCCGGAAGGCAAACGGTTCCTCATCCGCTCGACGCTGATGGAAAACTGGCCCGTCTGACCCGTCCCCCGGCCCGGCC